>JADGBS010000085.1 GCA_015231325.1 Oligoflexia bacterium
TATAGGTTAGGTACCAGTATAGGTTAGGTACCAGTAGACGTTTTTTGTGAAACAAATGTTGAGTTGTAAAATTCAACAGGTACCTTTTTCTTTCTGTCTAGGTAGGTTAGGTACCAGGGTAGGTTAGGTACCAGTAGACTTTTTTTTTGAAACAAATGTTGAGTTGTAAAAGTCAACAGGTACCTTTTTTTAGAACGGTGTCTATGTACCTTGTAAGAAAATATCTGAAGATCCCCATTGATTAGTGTGTTATTCTGCGAACTAAAAGAAACTAAGGTCCAATTTGGGTTTAAAACAGGTCCTAAATGAACATAATTTTAAAAATAAAAACTGGTACTACCTTTCCATATCCTGTTTTTTCTCTTGGTCACTGTCACTGTCACTGTCATTGTTACTGTCACCGTTATTGGCGTTAGGCCTACATCTTTATTTTATTCATTTGCTTATTTATTCATTTGTTTAAACGACAACAAACAAATTTAATTAAAATTAATCTCCCGAATTGGGAATCGAAGGATTATTGCAATGAACGAAGTTGATACTGATGTAAAAATGGAGCGGGGTTTAAAAAATAGACATATTCAATTAATAGCGCTAGGAGGTGCTATTGGTACAGGGTTGTTTTATGGATCTTCTGAAACAATTAAGATGGCCGGCCCAGCAATTGTACTGTCTTATCTTCTTGGAGGAATTGTTACCTACTTCACTTTAAGAGCATTGGGTGAAATGTCTGTCGACAATCCAGTTTCAGGTTCTTTTAGTTACTATGCTTATAAAAACTGGGGAGAATTTTCGGGTTTCTTTTCGGGTCGGAATTACTGGTTCAATTATATCGATGTCAGTATGGCGGAATTATCTGTTATAGGAATTTATGTAAATTACTGGTTTCCATCAATTCCTTCTTATATTTCAGCACTAGTTTCGTTAGTAATATTTACTTTGATCAATGTTACCAATGTTAAATATTTTGGCGAATTTGAGTTTTGGTTTGCGTTAATAAAGGTACTGGCCATTATACTGATGATACTATTTGGTCTCTTTATTATTCTATTTAATGTAAGTAGTGCTAATGTAAGTAGTGCTAATGTAAGTAGCACTGATGTAATTGGATTCAGCAATCTCTGGATTCATGGTGGTTTTTTTCCCAACGGCTTCCTCCCTATCTTGCTCTCGCTCTCAATAGTTGTTTTTTCTTTTGGGGGCATAGAACTAATCGGTATTACGGCGGGAGAAGCATCAGATCCTAAAAAATCAATCCCTAAGGCCATAAATCAGGTACTTTATAGGATCTTAATTTTTTACATTGCTGCATTACTGATAATAATGTCAATTTTTCCTTGGAACCTAATAGGGGGAGTCGGAAGTCCTTTTGTATCTATTTTTACAAAACTTGGAATTCCTGCGGCGTCTTCTATATTAAATATGGTGGTACTTACCGCATGTTTATCTACTTACAACAGCTGTCTCTACAGCAATGGGAGAATGCTGTATGGACTGGCGCTGCAAGGAAATGCTCCGAAGATTTTTGCAAAACTGGGCCGATCGAAGGTTCCAGTAAACGGGGTTTTATTCTCATCACTTCTGACTTCAGTGACAGTAATCCTAACTTACCTGGGCACAAAAAAAATTTTCTACTATCTTGTATCAGTAGCAACTTTTTCGGCAGTGATTAACTGGTGTTTAATTATCATCACTCAGATAAAATTTAGGAAAAACTTAGAGCAAACGTACATTGATAAATTGGAGTTCAAGATGCCTTTTTATCCTTATTCTAATTATGTATGTTTAATTTTTTATCTTGTGGTGGTGGTAATGATGGGTTTTATTGAGGAAATGCGCGTATCATTAATAATTGGTCCGTTGTGGGTTATACTGCTATATGTCGCTTATAAAATAAAACGTTCCCAGTTCCCAGCATAGAAAAATCGGCGACGGGATGGATTAATTTACCTAGCGATAGTCACAATATTTGTTAATCACGCCTGGTTCATTTGCCCAATGTTGACAGTAAGACGCCTCATCTCCATCTACTGGTTGGATAACAAAACGATATTTAAAATCCCACCTAAACGTAAATCTACTTTGCTTACTTACAGAATAAACATAAGTATCCCGCCCGTTTGCAGGCACTGTCATTCGGGTGCTGTTCATGCTGACATTTTGGATGCCATAGTCTCTACTGGAAATGTTTTGACCCCAAAAAATGTCTAGATCGTAAAGGGACATGTCATAGTTACAATTATTATTCACATAGATATCAGATCCGCTCATGGTACGAACAACCTTAGTATAAAAACATTGTGCGTTAGCAAAAGCACCGATCTGCGATAAAAGAAGAAAACAGATAAAAAACTTAGACAAGAACTTAGTCATTGGAGTACTCCATTGTTAAAAAGGTTAAAAATGTAAAAAACATCGTACCTGAATACAACTAAAAAATTTTTATTACAAGAATTTTATTTCTAAAATTTTTTTATCCCTAGACTACCTATAGTTTTTACTAACAAAGATAAAAAACACTTAATACTTAATACTTATTACTTAACGCTTAAACACTTACATCACAGTGTGTAGACTGCACGAATGTGGGCAGGTCCGGCCAATGCGCTTATTTTTCTTTAGCTTTTGAGGCCTTAATTTCAATAATGAGATTAAATATTTTTGTTAGGGTATCTGCTAGAAGGGTAAATTCGTTTCCACTATCAAATTGCAACCTATTTATTGTCTCCTTATCGAACTTATCGTTTAAAATGTCCTGAGAAATTTTTGCCAATATCATAATTGGATTAAGGAAGCTGCTACCTACTTCTTTAGAAATTGAGACCATTACCTCCCCAAGTTGAGTTCGGACGATCTCTAGGGGGATAAGGAACTCTTCTAAAACAGTGGTGCCGACTAAAAACCACTTGAAGCTCTTCGTCTTGTCATCACTTTGAATATTAATTTGAGTCACATACTGATACTTATCCTTCACTTGGGTAGTAATTCCCTTTGAGGCGTAGTATTGACCAAATTCTTCTCCTTGTAATGCGCGCATATACCATTGCCAAAACCTTTCATCGGCATATCCTTCACGATTCTTTTTAAATGTCTCAAAACTCATATTAATAATTTTGGGGTCCTTATGAAATAGTGGGCTTCCATTATTTCTATCCACTATAGCGGTATAACCGCTTTTACCAATATCTTGTACCGCAATTTTTTGAAATTCCATATCGGCCTGTAAGTCCTTCAAGCTCATCTCTTTTCTGGCAGCGATATAAATTTGAATTTGCTTCCTTATTCCGAGAACCCTTTCAGTAATGGTTCGCTCGGCAAGTTCCAATAAACTTTCCCTACACAGATCTAGAATTTTTTTTTGAAATAAATTTATGATATTGTTAAATTTATCAATAACACCTTCATTGGCAGCATTGTTCTTTGATTTTATAACTACCGGTACCGTTTCGACTGATTTTAAATTTTCATTGGGTTTATCGCTTTGCTCATTTTGGTTAGTATGTATGGTAGATATATTATATTTTTCTTTATCAACACCAATCCCCGATTCAGCAATTAATCGCCAATAATGGATGTTAGCGGCAGTAGGAGGGAAATTATCTATAAACCATGATAGGGCAATTTTGCTCTTCAGCGATTGTTCCAAGATACAGGCATCAAAGACTAGATTAGCAATCCAAGTGGCCTTAGAATGAACTCCCGCCTTTATCGTCATTGCTGGATCAATCTGTGCATTATTATTATCCTTATTATCTAAGGAAAAACTCTCCACTCTTCGAGTAAGTTTATCTATCGTAACTGTACTCGCAATTTTATTTCCTTTTACCGGAAAAATTTTTATTATTATCTTAGTATAATCCTTACTTGCTTGCTCAAATGTGAGGAGGGTCCCAGTGTATACATGATCTTTAATTCTTTGAATAATTGAACAGGGGGCCATCTTTTCAATCATAGCAATTGTATCATTAGTAATAATGTTTTTTTCATACATATGCCTAAATGCCAATAATGTTTTAGCGGTAAAAACCTCTGACCAAATCTTTTTTATCTCTTCTGAAAGTCTATTCAAAGATGATTCTGAATCTAAATGATCAAACAACTTTTTTTCCTCTAAATATAAATCCTCTGCGACCAAAGCAGTTTGGTCTATGTTTGAACTGGCCAATATACTTGGTCTTAAGAGTAATTGGTATTTATCATTTGTATTTTTTTTATTTATTGGTGAGGATAATGAGTCCTCTTGGTTATTCGCTAAAAGTTTAAAACACTCTTTACTGATAACTTCTAATATGGGGGCGGGTATCACCCCCTCCATAATAGTACTTCTTATCTCCGCAGACACCGCTTCTACATCCATGTTTTTTAATAAAACATTTGAAAAATGATTTTGAATTGATAGAAGGCCATTATTGTGATAGAGAAATTTCATAAAGGCATTCTGGTTTATTATAAAACCAGTTGCTATTTGCTTCTTTAATTCAATCATTCTAAAAAGATTAATCACATCCCCGCTAATATCACTATGTTCACTATGCTCACTATGCTCACTATGCTCACTATGCTCACTATGCTCACTATGCTCACTATGCTCACCTTGATTTTGTTCCAAATGAGTTATGATGCCGGTGTTTTTATTATCATTCATTTTATTGACCCTCTCAGTACTGAACTAAAAGAGCAAATCCAAATACTCTACTAGTGCTATCGGTAATATTTTTATCAAGTTTAATCGAGGTCGAGGTAAATAAATTTTTTTACCATTAAAGCTTTTAACTAATTAGACGATATACCGATTGTGCTGATTTGAGGTCTTGGATTTTCCGAGCAAAAAAACCAAGCAAATATAAAAATTAATTAGACTAAATAGTAACCAGTTAACTGCAAATAGTAGTGTAGTAAGGAGCAAGAATGAAAAAGAACAAGGCGCGAGAGAACAAGGCGCGAGAGAACAAGGCGCGAGAGAACAAGAAGTGCAAGGCCTCTCTCAACCATAGTGATTGTCCCACTGACCGATTCCCTCTTCCCTCAGACATACCTCCAGTGCCAGGAACTGATGGATGGGATTCCTTTTATCCATATTGCTTACTTTTCAATAAGGAGAGGCCAGACGAAAATGAAAAATTTTGGTTTCTAGATAGTATGCACTGGCCAGATCCAGTCTATCCATTTGATGCTATTATTGTTGAGGCGAGCAGGTTATTACTACCAAAATTGGAACATGTTGTATGAAAAATGGAAAACTAAGGTTACCACTGAAATAAATTACCTTAAATCATTAGAAATTGAAGATCTTCCCAAAATGGAGGATGAGGCAAGAGTTCTTAGTGCTGAAGGCACCTCTAGCGCCTATCGTTTAATGGAATCATACGATCAAACCATTAATAGCGTATTTAAGATTTGGCAATATCACTTTGAGTTTTTAAATCTTGGCTATGCCGCCTACTTAAATTTTAGTATGTTTCTGAAAAAACTATTTCCAGATATTAGCGATCAAACCATTACTAAAATGGTTGCAGGTATCGATGTGATTTTATTTAGACCAGATAAAGAGTTAAGAAGACTGGCCAAACTGGCAATCAGTTTAGAGGTTGATAATATTATAATGAAGGATGATACCCCAGAAAAAATCATGGCCCATTTACAAAAAGATCCAAAGGGTAAGGAGTGGTGTGCGAGTTTAGAAAGTATTAAAGACCCTTGGTTCTATTATAATTCGGGAACTGGCTTTGCTCATTCACCTCGTAGTTGGATCGATGATATGCGTGTGCCATTCTCTGCACTCAGAGGGTACATTAAAAAATTAAAAAAGGGTGAAAACATTGATATTCTCACCCAACAGATTATTGAGCAAAGAGATGCTATCACTAAAAAATACCTAGATTTGATAAAAAATGAAGATGAGAGAACGGTTTTTCTTGAACAGTTACAACTTTGTCGAACAGTGTTCCCATATGTAGAAGAACATAACTTTTATGTCGAACACTGGCACCACACTATCTTCTGGAGCAAAATGTGGAAATTTGGTGAAATTCTCGAGAAAAATAAGTTCATTAAAGATAAAGAGGATATCTTTTTTATTAACCGTTATGAAATATCTGAAACCCTATACGATCTATGTGATTCTTGGGCAACTGGAACACCTCCCCGTGGTCCAAGTTATTGGCCAAAAATAATTTCTAAACGCAAAGAGATATTTAATATCTTTGTTCGCAACAGACCCCTACCAGCACTAGGTAAACCACCTGTCCAAATAACCGAACCATTCACTATAATGCTTTGGGGAGTGATATCGGATAAAATTATCAATTGGTTAGAGAGCTATCACAGCAATAAAAACAACCAAACTCCTAATGATAAAAACAAAGGCCGAGATGGCAATCACGGTCTGGTATTAAAGGGTACTGCCGCTTCCAGTGGTTTAGTCGAAGGACGAGCAAGAGTAATCTTCAGTGTTGATGAGATTAAACAAATCCAAGAAAATGAAATCCTAGTATGTCCAATCACTGCTCCCTCTTGGGCGCCAATGTTTAAACAACTAAAAGGCCTAGTTGCCGATGTGGGCGGAATGATGAGCCATGCGGCGATCGTCTGCCGAGAATACTCATTACCGGCGGTGGTAGGGACTGGTCTTGCTACACAACTAATTAAAACTGGACAGCTTATTAGGGTTGATGGCAGCACGGGTATCGTAACAATCTTGGATTAATCCTGATGGAAAACAAATCCCCAAAGCAAAAGCATAGTCAGAGGTACATAATTTGGCCTCTTGAAAACAACACAAATAGTGATTCAATTTTAATTAAAGATAATGCCTCTCCAACTTTCTCCTCTCAATCATTAGGGGGAAAGGCCGAGGGGCTTTTTAAATTAGCTAAACTAGGAATTAAAGTTCCCACTTTTTTTGTGATTACCAGTTACGCTTTTGATGATTTTGCTAAATATATTAATCTTTTCCCAGAATCAGAAAAAGATGAATCAGAAAAAGATGAACCAGAAAAAGATGAACCAGAAAAAGATGAACAAATAACTGCTGATATTATCTCCTCTCCTTTTCCACAAAATATTATTGAAGAAATTAGCATTGCCCTGGCACAAATTTCGCCACCCTACGCGGTTAGATCGTCCGCCACACTAGAAGATAGCGATGAGGCAAGCTATGCCGGAATATATGATTCATTTTTAGAACAAAAAGGGCCAGAAGAGGTTTTAACGAGCATCAAGCGGTGTTGGTGCAGTCTCTTTACTGGCAGGGCGCTCAGTTACAAAAAAAAAATAAATTGCCAGAAGTCCCAGACATCCCAGATATCCCAGACATCCCAACCTTCCCAGAAAAACATTCAATATTCAAAGATGAACGTAATTGTTCAAGAAATGGTTAAAACAAAATTTTCAGGTGTAATGTTTACTATAAATCCCGTAACCAAAGATCGAGCAAAAATTGTTATTGAGTATGTTTATGCTGATAATGACGGAGTTACCGAAGGAACGAAAAATCCCGGTTTCATCGAAATGGACAAAATTAGCGGTCAGGTAGAAAAACTTATACCCTTTAACTACAAGGAAATTGAGATATATCTAGAGGAAAAAATAATTTATAATTTATTTGCTTACGCCATAAAGCTAGAAAAAGCATTTGACACCTATTTGGACATTGAGTGGGCGGTTGAATATCTCGAGCAAAAAGAAAAGGATCCAAAAATTTTTTTACTCCAATGTCGTCCTGAAACCACTGAATCTAAGAAAAGCAAGGTGAGCGCGGAAGCAAAAAAGAGTGTGGTAGAAAATATCGCCGACTTTGCCTTCAAAATAAATATTCAGTTAAACAAAAATTGTAATGATAAAAGCGATCAGTACGCAAAGATACTAGAATATGCTATTTCTTGTTGCCGAGATGAGAATGATCAAACTCACCTATTATCCGCAAGGGAAATGGCATTTAAGATCCTTAGGTCTGTTCCTGGCGAAGAAGATGTCGTTATCCCCGCAATAATCCTTCACAATATAGGCCGGAAGAATTTTGATATTGAAGAGGAAAAAATTAATCCTGGACCAGGAATTTACAAAAACAATACAATAAGAAATGAACGAAACCGCCTCCATGAAATTGAAGGGGCAAAAATGGCACAGGAGTTTTTAACTAAGATCAATTATCCTCCAAATAAGACTGCAGAAATAGTTAAAACTATTGACGGACACGATAGTCGACAAGAGGCCTTATCCATTAACGACAGCATTGTTCTTGATGCTGACAAACTTTCTCGCTACACCCCTGAATGTTTTTCTATGTTTTGTAATAAATTTAATATAAATGAAAACGATTTTTTACAGTTTTTAGAAAAATATTCATCCATCTGGTTTTTTAATCAAATTAGTGTCGTACTGGCCCGAGAATATTTACATAAGCGAAAAAAATAGCAATACGGTTTAGGTACTACGGTTTAGGTACCAGTAGACTCATTTTACTACGGTTTAGGTACCAGTAGAATAATCTGGCCATTCTTTTTTTGAAACAAATGTCGAGTTGCGAAAGTCAACAGGTACCTTTTTCTACTTTTTCTAGAAGTTTCTATTCCTTGTTCACTTAATTGTTCACTTCATTCGCTGGTGCATTTGAAGGTTGACTGGTGCATTTGGTGCATTTATACTTTAGAGGAGATCCAAGATTAATTGAAATTTATAATTGGGAAGAGCATTGTGAATAAAAATAATAACAAATTTGCACTTCGGGAATCAAAGTCGCTGGAAATCAAGGAAACTATTCCTCAGAAAAACCAACTTATAAAGACATGTGTTGCATTTGCCAACGCTGCCGGTGGGGAGATAATTATCGGCGTAGAAGATTCGACCTATAATATAGTTGGGGTTAGTGATGAAATTCGCGATAAGATCTTTGAAGATGTAGTAAATTCAATAATGGACTCAATCGCTCCGCATTTAATCCCGGAAATTTATGAAAAAAATATCAATGGAAAAAGGATTGTTATCATTAAAATATTTCCTGGTAGCAAACCCCCTTATTTTGTTACCAGCGAAGGAAGTAAAAAAGGAGTGTATCTTCGGAATGGTTCTATAACCAAACGTGCGACTGAAGAGTATATAGAAGAACTTTTTAGACAACAAAAAAAAATATATTTCGACGAATGCCATTCGGAGTTGTTGTTTGGTGATCTTGATAAGGATTTATTAAAAGAGTTATATGGGAAAGGAATTGGTATTGAAAGGGCGTTAATGGATAAAATTGCAGTTAGAAGTATTCGGGATCCCCATAAACTCTTCGCGACTCATGCAGCATTACTGTTTTTTCACTCACATCCAGAAAATTATATTCCTGAAGCAACAGTTATATGCACTGAATTCAAAGGTACAAAGGGCAGGGATATTATTAGAACAATCGAGCTTAAGAGTCCTATTCCTCAACTGATCGAATCAACACTTAAGCTAGTTGCTTCTTGGATAGAAAGGGATCTGAAGGTATCAAATTCTGGAAAAATGGAAGGAAAATATATGATTCCTTTAGTGGCATTAAGGGAAGGAATTGTTAACGCTTTAGTCCATCGGAAATATTTTATTCCCGGCGCAGTAAAAGTTGCATTATATGAGGATCGATTGGAAATCTTTAGTCCTGGAGAGCTGCCAGGACTTTTATCAATTGAAAATTTGGGAGATGGTACAACTTTCTTACGGAATCCAACGATTGCTAAATTTGCAAGAATGTATAAGCTCATTGAAAAACTTGGTTCAGGAATTAGATTGATATTTGATTCCTGCAAAGAAGCAGGAATAAGAAAACCTGTATTTTACGAAGGTGGTGATTTTGTAAAGATTATATATTTTTTTGGACCAGAACTAGGTGATGATTTAACCTGCGAAGAAAAAATTATTCAATTAGGAAAATCCTTAGGAGAGTTTCGAATCAAAGACTTAGTGGAAAGGATCGGATTTTCGAGAAACACTGCAACACGGAAGATGAATACGTTAGTAATGCAAAAACTTTTTGATCGTCATGGAAAGGGTGCAGGAGTTTATTTTGTATATCGTGGATCTCATAAATGATTCTCTATGTTTCAGATAACTTTTGTTTTTAATAACCTTTATTTTTGATAACCTTTATTTTTGTTTTGTTATCTGAAAAGTAACAAATGGTTAGCATTCACCTAATCAGGATAGCAATTAAGAAGTAGGATCTTTTAAATTAGGAGTATAAAAAGTATAACTGTAAATATGTATCACGGGAGGGTACCGAGGTATTTCAATTAAAACAAAAGTTTCTTTTTAGATAATCAAAGGGGTCATGGTGAATGCATTACTAAGTGGCATATATGATAACTCCAATAATTTTAGTAGACCTGAGATGCCGGATCTGTCTAAAAAGAATAACTTTAGAAGTACAAAAAGTGGTGCTTACGATTTTGTTATTATTGGTGGTGGATCGGCCGGGTCAGTGCTTGCTAATCGTTTAAGCACCAATCCAAATCAACGGGTGCTTGTATTAGAGGCAGGACGTCCTGACTATATTTGGGATATTTTTATCCATATGCCAGCTGGATTGATGTTTCCATTGGGGAATCGTTTTTATGATTGGCGTTACCGAGCAGAACCAGCGCCATATATGAATGGTCGATGTGTTTACCATGCACGAGGAAAAGTGTTGGGAGGATCAAGCTCGATTAACGGTATGATTTATATCCGTGGCAATCCACAAGATTATGAAAAATGGGCCAAGGAACCTGAAATGGACGTATGGGATTATGCCCATTGCTTGCCCTATTTTTTGCGGGCAGAAACACGTCTGATTGGGGCCGATCTCTATCATGGATTTACGGGGCCACTAAAGTTGGAGACAGGCCCTTGTGATAACCCGCTTTTCGACGCCTTTTTTAGCGCCACTCAAGAGGCGGGATATCCACTAACAGATGATGTTAATGGCCTTCGGCAGGAGGGGTTTGGCCGCTTTGATCGCAATATTTACCGTGGTCGACGTTTATCTGCAGCGCGTGCCTACTTACATCCGGCGCGACAAACGAGAAGTAACCTCGATGTTATTTGTCGTGCACTAGCAACATGTATTCTGTTTGATGGCAAGAGAGCTATTGGGGTTGAATATCTGCGACATGGACGGACTTATCGGGCCTACGCTGGTGAAGTGATTTGCTGTGGTGGTGTTTTTAATTCACCGCAAATTTTGCAACTCTCAGGAGTTGGTCATCAGAGAGAATTAAATGCTTTGGGTATCCCTGTTGTGCACCACTTACCAGGTGTTGGTGAAAACTTACAGGATCACTTAGAAGTTTATATCCAGTATGCCTGTAAACAACCGGTTAGTCTATACCCTGCCTTGAAGTGGTGGAATCGACCGTTGATTGGTTATCAGTGGCTTTTTCATCGTAAAGGACCTGGAGCTACCAATCACTTTGAGGCCGGTGGATTTATTCGCAGTAATCAAGACGTCGCATATCCTAATCTACAGTTTCATTTTTTACCTTTGGCCGTGCGTTATGATGGAACGTCACCATCGGGTGGGCATGGGTATCAGGTACATGTTGGGCCAATGAATTCAGATGCCAGAGGTACGGTTAAGATTCGATCGAAAGATCCACGCGTGCATCCTGCACTCCAATTCAACTATTTATCAACCAAGAAAGACAAACGTGAGTGGGTTGAGGCCGTGCGTTGTGCTCGACACATATTGAATCAACCTAGTTTTGATGAATTTAACGGAGGGGAAATTTCTCCCGGAGAAAACGTGCAAAGTGATGATGATATATTAAAATGGGTAGCTGCTGATAGTGAGACAGCGTTGCATCCGTCGTGTACGTGCAAGATGGGTTCTTCGTCTGATCCAATGGCCGTGATTGATCCGCGAAATATGCGGGTTCATGGCGTACAGGGTTTACGCGTTGTCGATACCTCGGTCATGCCCTATATAACCAACGGTAATTTGTATGCTCCAACGATGATGATTGCTGAAAAAGCGTGCGACATGATCTTGGGAAATACTCCACTTCTACCTTTAAGATTTAGGTACCAGTAGACTTCTTTTTTTTGAAACAAATGTCGAGTTGTAAAAGTCAACAGGTACCTTTTTTCACCTTTTTTCAGCAGAAATTGCTTGCGTTAGGGACAGGACCACGGGTCAATTGTTTTATAAAAATGACAATAACGATCAATGATACCTTCGATGTCCGCCACTTTTAATTTATCACTAGATGAACACATGACCGTTGTTTCAAATATATATCCAGCTTTGCAGCGAAAGTCTTCTGCTTTATCTGTTCGTATATAGACATCATCAAAACCGAGAAGGTGTCCAAATTCATGTACGTAGGAATCCTGTTTAGCGCTGTAGGGAACATAAATTGTTCTATCCTCGACACCTGCACATGCCCTAGCATCCAAGGAACAATATTTTTTTAGATTATCATCTTTAATAAAATACACTGTCGCTGTATTAGTTTTACGATTGCACAGAGGGTTATCTATGTTGTAAACATCAAAACGATCATGAAAAAGCTGCCCAGGATATATTCGTAGAGGGGCCAACCATATATTTATGGCATCTTCTGTTAGTTTTTTCGCTTTTTCTACTTCGGCAATTGATGATTCCCTATCAATATCCTCTAGGCATATAACAGGACTTTCTCCAATCCTTAACGAATGTAAAATTGAATAATCACCGGGATACAAAGGAAGTTTTTTTCCTTTGGTGCATCCGATCTCTCTTGTCAATCTAAATGAGTTTCCGACGCAGACCTCTAGACATCTTTTCTCAGAAAAATCATATGTATACCCCTGTTCACATTTGGGAATACAGCGATAATTTCTACTATTAGAAATTAATTGTAGTTCTTCACTTTCTGTACAGATAGGAGTGCAGGTGTTGAATAAAGGATTGAACTCTTCTCTATCGTCATAACATTCACAATCCAAGCTGCCTCTTCTGTAATACATTCCCTGAGGACAAACGCAACTATTCGGTCGATCTCCTCTTTTGGATCTTCCTGGGCAAATGCACCCATTATTTTTTTGATCAAACACTAGATCTTCTTCGCAACTTTTAGGTACAGGAATAGATACTTCCATGCACTCATTATTGAGTGGATCGAAGATTTGATTACTAGTACAAATAGCAACACACCTTTTCACTTTTTCATTGAATATCAAACCAGGTGGACAGTTTTTTACTGCTTGCTCACCACTAGTATCACTGGACAATTTATCTGATTCTTTGCAGCCAGATGTTACAAATAAAATCAATAACAAAAAGTATATCTTTCTCATAAACGCCCATCTTCTGACGCTAACTTCAAGCATCGCTCTATTCCAAAACTCTTATCTCTACACCTTTTGTACCGTTCAACTCCAAAGGATTGTAGGGAACAATCCTTGTAGCGGTCAACTCCAAATTGTTCATCTCTGCAAGTTTTGTAGCTGGCCACTCCGTTAGAAGGGTGTTCGCAAGCAAAATAATTTGCACAAGAAAAGTAGTAACCGTCAAAATTACTGAGTCCAACTCGGTTTGTACCTCGAGTAATCTCTGTGGCGACGTCAAATTTATGATAAGTTCGGCATTGCCAAGTTAACACTCCATTGAGCGATCTATCTGGATAATTGACGTTAGGATTCTTAATCTCTCCTTCTATTGCAGAAACACTTATGAATGGTGAGCTACGCTTAGATGAGGGATCAATCCCACAACCAGCTGTTCGTGCAAATTTATATGACTGAACTCCGCATGTTGCTCCCGTTCCTAGCGAATATTGCTCCACCCCGCATAGGTGGTCCCTTTTGGAAAAATATTTTTCAACACCACATATTTCGCCTTCAGCTTCTTTGTAAAGCCACTCTATACACTTACGGTCATCTATTTGCTTTTTTACCTCAGGGATCTTAACTAATTTAAAACCATCATTTGCCGTGGGAAGTCGACATTTGGTAATATCATAAAAACACTCGTCGGCCAATTCTGCGATAATATCTAGATTACTAACACAAGAGTCTCGCGCCTGGTTGAGTTCAACCAATTTGCTACCATCTGTAATATAGTGCGTCTGGTTATTTATAATATATTCTAATCGATCTATTAGCTTCAGTGCCTCGAATCTGTTCTCGCTTAGACGTTGTACAATATTTTGTTTAAGAGCTATTCTTAATGGGGAAACGCCAGTGGGATAATTTGCTAAATTTGTATATGGTTCAGTAATAGAGATAACTGGAGTTCCACCATTTCCTTTGTTCGGATCCATAATATCTTTAGCAAATTCTCTAGCATGGGTAAAAAGGTTGGTGAGACCTGCTTCGTCTAATGAAAATGGAATATCATTCATTATTCCACCTTCTTGATGGATAAAAATTGAGACTTCTTTGCCTTGGGCCACTTCTTGAACAACACGATTCATAGCAGCAGCAGTGTCAAACCTTCCCACTTTTGCTTTTATTGATACTGAAAGATTTTGTTTTTCTTCTTCATTTTTGGTATGCAATTGCAGCAGTGAATAGAAGTAACCGCCTTTTTGAATTGAAACGACATATTCATCACCGCATCTTTTTCTGAATTCCTCCGTTCCCCCCTCTCCTTTTAACATGGAGACATAATTTTCCGAGAGGAGGACATCTTCCATCGTCTCGATTGGACTTCTAACTACAATTTTTATCATTAAATATATTGAATTATTTTCTAATTTTTGTTCGGAAAAATATTTTGCTGTTGCTCCTAAGGAAACGCCTACCCCCAGAATTCCTATCTTCAAATTGGTGGCCGCAGAGAGATCTAAACTTTCGGCAAGACTTTTGTAATCTTCAATATATTTTAATTCTGCGGTGATTGATGCAAGTCCTGTACTTATTTTCTGCGTTTCTTGTCGTTGAACGCAGTATCCTCGAGTATCTCCAGAGACAGAATCGTAACCTCTTCT
>JADGBS010000086.1:0-504 GCA_015231325.1 Oligoflexia bacterium
TAGACGAAATATAAATAACAGATCTAAAGGATAGCCTAGCAAGGGCCCAAACTAAACCACCAAAAGAACCAATAGTTATAAAAAAAAATCCATCTCATTTAAACAAATAAAACTGATTAATATATATTCTTTCATCGTAAAAAATCTCCTGAATATATTGTAGTCATGTTATAATAATTGCCTTCCCTTATTGTTCGGCATTATTCGGCCACATTAATCGGCCACGACAATTTGATGTACAAATTCCGTGCCATACGATAACCATGTGATAAAAGGCATTAACCCTCCAAAAAGTGAAAAAAACGAAGGAACAACAAGAAACAATGAGTAAAAATTATCACTCATTCAAAAAAATAAAATTTGGTACAGACATTGAGTTTGTCGCTGGTATCGCTAAACCTGATGGTCTGCAAATTATTACGGCAGGACAAAAAGATATAAACGATATAAAAGGAATAGCAATCATTGGAAAGTCTAACGTCGGCAAATCCACTTTAATCAACA
>JADGBS010000086.1:529-5911 GCA_015231325.1 Oligoflexia bacterium
TTTGCTAAAAAAGAGAAGTTGCAACAGCAAAAATCCTGGAAGAACTAAAGAAATTAACGTTTTTAAGATTTGTTTCGACCGAAAATCGAATGCTCCCTTTTTCATTTTTGATTTGCCGGGCTTTGGTTATGCCAACATCTCTAAAGAAACCCAAAAGGAGTGGCAAAAATTAATTGACGCATTCCTAGATATGTTCGCAAAGAAGATTCTGTTAATTTACATCCAAGACGGACGTCATCCCCAAAGCTCTAGTGATCAAATATTTTCCGATTATATAGAAGGGTATAATATTCAAACATTATTGGTCTTTAACAAAATTGATAAGCTGAATCAACGAGAACGCAGCGTCCTCGACAAAAATAAGATTAGTATCTGCCAAAATTTTCTTTGGGTGAAACAGATTCACTTCGTTTCGAACCATACTGGCGAAGGAATTGAGCAGTTGAAATTGGCACTACTAGCTGAAATTTGCGGAAATCCACAGACGCATTAAAAGAATAGCTATTCTTTTGAACGCCCCGCTGAAACCCCAAACTTTATCCGATGCACTTGCTCCTCAAAAACGATCAGATCTGAATTATAGCGGTCGATAATCGCCAATAACTCACTTACTTTTGGATGATCCCAGATAAGTTCTTTTTTGCGAATTGCCTCAGTTAACAATATACCTAAATCACGATAGGCGTTGTTCAGAGAGACAGTCGTCTTTGAAGCACTTAGCATCTTCTTAGTGATAGAAAAGGCCTTCCTTGCCTCCTCCCAAAGCGCCGACCAATAATTCCTAAACGTACCCATAGATTTTTCGTTCATTTTTGTCTTTTTCCATAACTAAAAAACCAAAGTTATAAGAAAGATTATAATGCAATTGAGCAGCAAAAGCATCAAGCAAAAAACATTACAAAAACAGGATTTTAAAGGCAGGAATTACAAAAAATGTATCTTTATTTTGAGGCCGCAAAAATTAATCATTGGCCCCAAAATAAAGATACAATTAGAAACAATTTAATTTACTATTCCTCAGAAATAGGTTAATAATTGTTGAGTGGGAAGATGTGGATCTGACTGCTGTTAATCCATCGTTTTCTGTGCCTCGGTGACGGAACTGGTAGACGTAGCGGATTCAAAATCCGCCGGCCGACAAGGCCATGGGGGTTCAAGTCCCCCCTGAGGCACCATTTAACTAGGTCTTTGATTTAGGTGCATGTCGGTATGAGTTACGCTATAACAGGTTTAATGACCTACCTCGATGCCCTTTGGAAGTTTCTCTTACTTTCCTCTCCCTATTTCCTATTTGGAATGTTTTTAGCAGGCATCCTACATGGATTGATCTCAAGGGAGATATTACAAAAGTTATTTGGGAAAAATAACATCAGTTCTATCTGGAAAGCGGCGTTAATCGGAGTCCCTCTGCCTTTGTGCTCCTGTGCAGTTATTCCTACCGCCGTTACACTCAAAAAAAATGGTGCAGGGAATGGGGCGACCGCTTCTTTTCTGATCACTACACCCGAAACCGGAGTAGACTCTATTGCGATCACCTATTCATTGATCGATCTGCCAATGACTATTATCCGACCAGTTGCTGCGTTTATCACCGGCATTACTGCTGGTATTTTTCAACACCTATTCAATAACGAAACAACAAAAAAGATCAACTCCAACTGCTGTGACAATCACTGCTGCGACGACCACGGTTGCAACGATCACCACTCCGCTTCTTCCTTCCACCATACGGCCTTTTTGTCGCGGGTCTCAAACGGAATCAAATTTGCATTTACTGAGTTAATTGATGACATGGCCATTTGGATAGTTATTGGATTTTTGACCAGCGCACTGATAGATTGTTTAGTTCCTACAAATTTTTTTAATGAACTAAACCCAGTATCTGGGAGAATTCTTATCATTCTCATTTGTGTTCCACTTTACATTTGTGCTTCGGCATCAACACCTATTGCCGCTTCACTGATGATAAAGGGACTCTCGCCAGGAATGGCATTACTCCTATTGTTGGTCGGACCAGCAACCAATATCTCCAATTTAATAATTATGCAAAAATACATCGGCAAAAAAGGAATATTGATTAATTTATTATCAATTGTTGCAGTGGCATTATTACTGTCATACGCCACTGACTTCATGTATAGCGCCTTTCATTGGCCAATCGATATTAAGGCCTCCACAGTTCAACACTCCTACCAACATTTGTCAAGCGAACACAATTCCGGATACAACCCGATTCTCTCCACGATATCCAGCATATTTTTAATTATGATTTTATTGAAATCTCTATCGCTTTCACTGCTACACAAACTAAAACGAACTAAAACGAACTAAAACTTTTAATCTCTTCTGTTAACAATGGAACGACAGCAAATAGATCTCCTACTATCCCATAGTCTGCTCGACTAAAAATTGGCGCATGCGGATCGCTGTTAATGGCCAACACCATTTTGGAAGTTCTCATCCCAGCGAAATGTTGAATCGCACCAGAAATTCCGCAGGCGATATATAACGATGGAGAAACGCTTTTGCCTGTCTGCCCAATTTGCATTGAATTATCGGCCAAACCTGCATCTACTGCCGCTCTGGAAGCACCCAAACTCGCTCCTTGTCCCAAAACGTCGACCAAGTCATTCAGTATTTTGAAATTTTCCCTGCTGCCAAGCCCTCGCCCACCGGCCACAATTATCTTGGCCTCCATTAAATTTATCCTGTCACGCTTCTCAGAAGAAGCATTACGCACTTCTTTAAGGGTAATCCTCGGATCAACAACATTAACATCGGTCAGCGCGCCCCCCCCCTCCAACGACTCCACAAACGACTTCTCCGAGAATGAAACTGACGAGAAAGAGTTGGTACGAACTGTCACAAAAGTGGTACCATTTTTTTTTCTCCTTCGTACGGTCGCTAAAATTTTTCCCGTAAACAATGGTCTACTAAAAATAAAATCATCATTTTTTTCGTCGTATACCATATCTACAACTTCGGTAAGCGTCGCTGCGTCTAATTCTACTGCCAGACGTGGAAAAATTTCCTTACTCTGAGTGTCGGTGGTACTTAATACGTAATCATAATTACCTTCAAGAATAATTTTTTTCAAACCTTCAACGCCACTCTCCCAGTGATGCATAATTATATTGCTCTGGCACTGCCCATGGCGCAGGCACTGACCACGCTGGCCCAAATCCCGGTCCTGCCACCTAAATGCCAACAGGAAATCCACAGTCCACACACCACTGCTTCCTGCAGCAGCGTTCATTGCTATCAATTTCTCCCAAATTTCGTAGGTACTTTTCTGAATATTTTGCTGCGCAGAAAAAACCAAAAAACGTTTCATTGTGACCTCACTACATCACCGAGTGCCACCAACTGGGGCATTATTTCTTGCACCACCTCTTTCACTGTCTCATTCGTCGTATCTGCCGTATCTGTTGATGTCAGGAACATCTTTCCTACCGTCCTTTCCGGAGGCAGGGATATATTCTCTATTAAATATTTTCCCGAGCGGAAATCTACGCCCAGTTCCTCTAACGTAAAACAGGTAATCGGTTTTTTCTTTGCGCGCATAATTCCTGGCACTGAGGGATAACGAATGGTGTTCAACCCACGAGAACAGGAAAGGACTAACGGTAACCTTGCGGTAAAAACTTCTGTATCGCCACCTTCAACTTCCCTACAGACCTCTATACCACTCAAGATACCACTCGTGTCCGTATTACAATAACCACTGATAGAGGTTATCGCTGGAAATCCCAACATCTGCGCCAAAAGCTGGGGAACTTGAGAATAATTCCCATCACTAGACTCTTTGCCAGTAAGCACTAAATCTGGTTGTTTTCCATGCTTTTTCATTGCCAACATTAAACCGCGGGCGGTAAGCAGAGGATCGAGTAATAAATGTTTAGGGGTTTCTACCAAAATCGCCTCATCAGCACCCAATGCCAATGCACTGCGCAAAACTTCTATACCAGGAACTGTCTCACCTAAGCGAATAGCAATAATCTGTACTGCAACTGCACTTAGATTTTCGACTTTCCTAGTTAATTCTTCCTTAATCCTGATTGCCTGCTCTAGAGCATATTCATCGTAAGGATTAGTTATCCATTTAAGGTTATCTGTTTTTATCACTTCGCCAAATGAAACATCACTTTCTGACGCCACACCGGATGCCAACGCCAGCGTTGATCCAGTATCAGGAACCTGTTTGATGCACACGTAAATATAAATGGGATCCATCATTAATTATCCACCGTTCTCAAAAGTATTTTTCAACTTACTGGAAATGCTACGTTATTGGGAAGCTGAGCAGGAAACCACCCTTTTTCATCTAAAACTTTAGAGAAAGGCAATTCCCTTAATGGTCTTAAAACAAAACTCCTCTGCTTCCAAGCAGGATGAGGCAATACTAGAAATGGGTAATCACTAACCTCAAGAAATCCATAGAAAATGATATCGATATCGATCACTCTTGGACCACTTTTTATTTCTCCTGCCCCACGAATCCTACCCAATTTTAACTCAATTTGTAATATTAGTTGCAACAAAGAATCGGGAGCAACGTTCGGCAGTTCAAACTCCAAGATTTGATTATAAAATATTGGTTGTTGAATATAATCTACAGGTAGTGAGCGGTAGACCCTGCTTTTTGCAATTAATTGAAAGTGTTGCGCTAATTCCTTGTTAGCTGCAGATAAGTTGTTCCACTTATCCCCGAGATTACTACCTAAAGATAAGATCAAGCTCATGATGCACCACCATCATCTTCTTCCTCATCATCTTCTTCCCCTTCATCTTTCTCACTGTCATCATCATCTTTGTCTTTATATTCATCTTCATTGTTCTCATTTTCATCAACTTTGTTATCTTCACCTTGTTTAAGTTTTTTACTTTTTACTTTTGCCCTTTCTTTCTGCACGGTTGCATCTGGAACCTTACCACCAGCAATATCGCTATCGATATCCTTTTCATCCCCCAAAACTGGGTTGTCTCGTTTGCCTATTTCGGTTAATTCGTCAATCGTAACTCTACTTTTACACTTGTCAATCTCTGCAACCGCTTTCTTATACTTTTTTTCATCACACTCTCGCAAAGCATCCTCATACTTAGTTTCAAGCTGATTATTTTGCTTTTTCATCTCCTTGATCTCGATATTCCTTCGTGCAAGCATATCCTTTCCTTGCTGCCCCTCTCGCTCTTTGCTCCTTTGGTAGTAGTATTGACTCAGCTCTTCCCGATAATCGAAAAACGCATTTTTATAGGCCAAGAAGTGCCAAATCAATTCCTTTTCTGCATTACTAGCATCTTTTCCAACCAAAAGCGCATTCTTACAGCTCTTCATTAACTTTTCTTGATTGGCGTTCAAAAGTTCTTGCAGTCGCATTACTG
>JADGBS010000086.1:5952-14641 GCA_015231325.1 Oligoflexia bacterium
TGATCTGGAGAACTTTTGAGGACTGCCCCATCGCGAACAAGATTGTCGTCGTTATTTTTACGACCCTTCTTATCGCTTTTTTTATCGCTTTTTTTGTCTATTCTTATCTCTTCAGAAAGGTCTTTTTGAATTTTGTTTTGCTCTTGGCGCAAGGTGGCCAACTCACTGCCAACAGCAAGCACCTTTGCATTCATGGAACTAAAGCCTTTTATTCCCGCTTCAACTTTATCTCGCAAACGCACCACTTTTGGCATTTGAGTGAAATACTCTGACCACGCTGGAATAACCATTTTCGAGGGCGCGCTGGGTGCCCCCTTGACCCCACACGAGCAAAGAAAGGACAGCATCGATAAAACGACGAACAAAAATAACACAACAACGAAAACACAGTGATAAAAGTTACGATTATAGTTATAGGGGAACACTGCTTGATTGTTCTACCAGGTTAAGGTGATTGAGATCATTAAAATTCAAAAGCGAACGCCAAATTTAAAATATCTATTCCCAAATCAAACCTAGCAAACCAGCCAGGTACTAATCGTTTTAATACAGTTACGCCAAATACAAAAGTTTTTTTATTCAATTCCCCCACTAATTTTTTTTCTTTTTCAAGCTGCTTGGTATCAAGCGAACGCGCATCATTTTGAGCTCCAGCATCAGGAGAAGAAACTTTTAGTATTTGGTAACCAACATAAGGCTGAACAAAAGAATTAAAGGGAGCTGCAACAGTGTATTTGCCCCTCACCGTATAATTGTTCAATGTACTCTTGATATCATCCGAGGGAAATCCCTTTAAATCGCTCCTCCCGTACATGCCTTCCACCCAGGCATTGTCAAATATCTGATACTCCCATTCCCCATTAAATTGAGGGTACCTTTTATCGGCCCCAGAGCTATCCAAGGCATTAAATAACCCGTACCCAAACGCTATAATATTATCCGTTTTAATCGCCCGCTTCCCTCCCTCTTCCCCTCCGTCTTCATCCACTCCCTCTCCCAACAAATCTTTCTCTGACAAAAAATCAGCACTATCTTTTTTCTCTTCGTCAGCACTCTCCACTTCAGTAGTTTTTTTCTCCTTGTTCATTGCCTCTTCCCGCGCACGTCTTTTTGCCGCCAAGTAAGCGCTATCGTCTCCCCTGATGATACTCAACTCGTCCCTAACTCTGACACTACTCCAATTTTTCATGGAGTACACACGTACAATCTTTATTCCCGACACTTCATCATCGGCCTTGGCAACTAACGCACGCGCCACCAACTGATCATCTTTGATGAGTGAGATAAAATCACCAGGCGCTAAATTCTTGTTGCTATTGCTAATTAAAAAAATTTTTTGCGACGACGCAATCTTCAAAACCCTTTCGGTAAAGATACCGACATCTTCTCCGTCAGACGATGCTGACGAACCTACTCTCCCTGCAGTTGTACTACCTTTCCCACCAATACTTTCCCCGGTGGACTCTCCTCCCCCACTCGCTTCCAACTCTGACAATGCCGAGCTATTTTTTTCCGCCACTTCTCCGCTACTATCTGGGGTACTATCTTGCGCTTGGGTCAGTCCACAATTAGTAAAAGCAAAAATAACCAGAACAAAAGCAGTACCAATGGCCTACGTAACCTTCGTAACTTTTGACCACCTAGTCACAGTGAGGACTCCTGTTGTATACGTATGGAAGATAGGATCCTGCCAGTTAAATCAGATAGAATCAGAAAAAAGATATCTGGGCAAGTTTTTTAAAGCAAAATACCTGACCAATTCAAACATTCCTAATTTTTCTGATATTCCTAATATTCCTTGCCATCACGCCGAAAAAGAGTGGACAGTAATGAAATCCATGCAAATTATAAAAATATGAGAGGGGATTTTATGAAAAATAAGGATGAAAATTCAAATCAAAATCCAAATTTAACCACGAGCAAACACAAATATATAAATTCTCCCATAAAAATACTCCTGTGCTTGATTCTTCTACTTACATCGATTTATTTTATAACTCTTGCCGGATGCTCATCATCTGGAAAAAAAGAAAAGGCAGAAAAGGCCCAAGACACTGATATCAGTAACCAAGAAGTAGAATTCACATCGATCCCAGAAGAGAGCGAAAAGGGAACAATACTCGCTGGGAGTAAAATTATTGAAAGTGCCACAGAATCTGTTGCTAGCACCAACAACACCAACAGCGAGGAGCAGGACCAGAACCAAAATATACAAACCTACACCGTAGAGAAAGGCGACACCTATATGTGGATTGCCTTCAAACTTTACGGTAATTATCACTACTGGAAGAATATCGCCTCTCTTAATAAAGGAGTAAAATCTTTAAGCAAAGGAACTGCGATAAAATACTACCCACCAAAAGATGCATTCTCCTGGAACCCAAAAGGGAGCCCCTATTTAATCCAAATCAAAGATACTTTGGGCCTGATTTCTAAAAAGGTCTACCAAACTCCGCGGCACTGGAAATACATCTGGGATAATAATCGTCCAATGATTCCAAATCCGAACTTGATTTTTGCCGGTTTTACATTGTATTATCTTCCTCTGGATGGTGGTGAAAATAGTAAAGTAGTAAAATAGTAAAGTAGTAAAAACTTGATGTTTTTAATTAGGTCTCACCAGTGAAGACAATGATTTTTTTTTACCTTTCTTCGTTTTAACTAACTCATGTTCTCCTGTAAAAACACGGATAAAACAGTTTCTTCTCTATGAATATGAACGACAAATCGACGTTGGTAATTATAGCTACTACGATAGAGAAGATTACATCGGGCATCTAATTTCTTTGGGACGTAGCTACACCGAAACTCCAGGAATTGAGGTTTATCCCCTTAAAGATGAACACATCCGTTATCTCAATGAGATATACAAAAAGTTAACCGTCTATAATGAACTTCTTTTGCATCCAAATTCCTTTCCACGCTTTTATATTATTAAAAATCAAACTCCTTTCTATTTTTCATTACCAAGAGGCAGCTTTTTTCTCTCGCTGGGACTTTTGCAAAAATATATTCGTAATGAGAGCGATTTGATCTCGATACTATGTTTTGAGATAATAAAAAATTCTCTCAATTTGTATCCAGCAAACATTATAGTACCGAAAGGCTTTATTAGTACGGAAAGGATAATTTCTCTGACCCGAATTCCCTTCGACGACAAAGCAAAAATAAATAACTGGGCATATTTTGTATTGAAAAGATCTGGGTATGATCCGTACAGCTTTCTTACATGGATTCAGCATCAAAACAAAAACTCCATTGATTTTTCTTTACATTTAGGTGATGTTAAGATCATTACCCGAGAGGAATATAGCTATAAATATTTTATTGCTAATAAAAATATTGACGCTAAAATAAATAAAATAAAAAGGAATTCTTCCAAAGAATTCTATAAATTTATTTATGATCTAAAAAAAGAATAACCAAAAAAATAATAACCAGTTGAATAAATATTTAAACGGAGTTCACGCTATGATTCAAGATGATATACTCGACCGTTTGAAGCGTTTTTATCATTCAGCGATTAATCCTACATGCCTCGATATGTCTATAGACTTACAGATAAAAAAATTATTTGGTGACGCATCTCATCGTGAATATTACCGTATCTCTCAAAAATCCACCGGTTCCGAAGTTACGCATGTAATTTGTGTCGAGAGAGGAGAAATTGAAAATTTACTCGATTATGACTTCTATTTAGTACAAGACTTATTAAAAAAGCACAACATCCCGGTTCCTGAAATTTTGGCCATCAACCAAAAGGAAGGATTACTCTTAGAAGAAGATCTGGGAGATTTATCGTTATTGAAATTCTTGTATCGTATAAATAATTATGAAGAGGAATTTAACGTCTATAAAAAGTGTCTTGACGTTCTAATTAAAATTCACTCTATTTCAACGGCACCAAACTCTCAGTATGAGTATATTTTTTCACGTTCTTTCGATCAAGAAAAATACACATACGAATTCAATCACACTAATAAGTATTTCTTAAAACATTTATTAGATGCTAAAATAGAAAACAGCGAATTCTATATATTAGAACAAGAGCTGTCACAAATCGCAAAACAACTATCTCTTTTACCCAAAGTACTCACTCATCGGGACTATCATTCTCGAAATATTATGTTAAAACCTGCGATCATTTCCGAAACTACTAGACAAAGCAGCAACCTTTGCGATTACGAAATCAAGTTGATCGATTTTCAGGACGCGAGATCGGGTCCCGTACAGTACGATTTAGTTTCTTTGTTAGAGGACTGCTACTACGAAATTTCTCCAGAAAACAATCAACGCTTGATTCAATACTATTGGGAACAATTTGCTGCGCTTTTTTACAGACAACATTTTGCTCTCAACGATTCCCTCAACTATGATAATTTCATGGCAAGCTACGATCTACAAACTTTTCAAAGATGTTACAAAGCGATAGGAACTTTTGCTTATATCTATTACAAAAAAAACAATCCTCTTTACTTAATTCACATCGGTCGTGCGATGGAAAAGGTTAGAAAAGTGCTTTCTAAGTATCCACAATTTGCTAAACTAAAAGAAATTATTTTAAAATATTATTGAGTATCAATATGAAAAAAAACATCAATAATCCTACCGTTGACTACTGCCTACTGCTTTCCGCAGGATTAGGCGAAAGAATGGGAAAAATTGCCAAAGTATTACCTAAGCCTCTTTGGCCAATCTTTGAAAAAAAATTGCTAGAATTACAAATATCTTTCATAAATCGCTTGGATACCTTAGGTACCTTGGGCATAAAAAAGCTCTTCATTAACGCCCATCATTTGCATCAAAAGATTATAGATTTTTCAGAACAAATAATTTCCTCTTCCGCAACGAATATCCCTATTGAAATCCTTTACGAACCTACGTTGCTAGATATCGGTGGGGCCATTCACAACCTTGCCTCGCTGCCATCTATCAGTTATAACGGTAATTTACTAGTGGTAAATTCTGATCAATTTCTCTGCTTTGATTTTGACCTGCTCCCTAAAATTCGTTCCCTCTCGCAAAATTATGCCGCCGCTCTCCTTGGTATTTACGTTCCTAAAGATTGGGGACATAACCAATTGCTTTTGGACGAAGTAGGGCATTTACAATCGATAGTCAAAAATTCTTCTATTGCCTCTTCTATCACCAGTACTTCTACAATTCTTACCTATTCAGGCATGTCAATTATCAATTTGGCAAAACTGTCCCCCTGCAAAGGTTGTTCGAATTTTTTTGAAAGCGTTGCTAATTATCGAAATACTTCTGTGAACGTGTATGTAGTTGAAGGTGCAGGAACGGAATACTGGGATTTTGGAACACTGCGACGATACTATGATTCATTAAAAAAATTACTTGCCCTATATATCACTAATGATGTTCAAAGTAGCGACGTTCAGAGTAGTTTTCTGCAATTTTGTATCAGTGAAAATGTCTTCAATCATGCCACTCTCAGCAATTATTCTAATAGCTCATGGGCACCATCTACCCTTAATCTTGAAAATTGCTCTTTCGTAGATGGGATTTATTATGAGGGCGTTTTTGAGGAAATAGGAAAGTGAAGTAACCTTTCCACCTCCCGCTCTTTGGCAGAATTATCTCTTGTTGTATATTGAATACAATCGACTGGGCATAATTCCACACAAATATTGCACAGTGAACAAAGCCAAGTATCAATTAAATAAAAATCCTTATCATAGGTAATCGCACCTTCCGGGCAAATCAGACGACAATTATCACAAAAAATACATTTGTAATTGATAGTCAAAGATGGAAGCATATTATCCCCTCGGAAATATTTTAATAATAAATGCTTTCCTCATATATTATATCGTATTAAACAGAATTTTCCCACTCTAATAGACTCGTTTTTTTAGTCTACTCCGAAAGGTGGATAAATATCCATTAGAATAAATATTTTTTCTTATCTAGTAGAAATTAAATTGAGAATCTATGTTGCGGAGACTTTCTTCTTCATCCCTCATTTGCTGCTGTTGCAATCGGGTAATGGGTAGGGTTAGATCGATGTCATTAAAAAAATCTTGAGATTTTAAATAAATATTTCCAATGTCCCATCTCTGTCGAAGATGATAGTTCTTGCGTGCAATATTGGGGAGAGTTTCTCCGTTGATATCATAATAGAACGGCAGATATGGTTTTAATTCCTCTTGAAAAATATGTTGCATGCCATCAGTGTCAGTATGTAATGCTGAGTTGTAAACTCTAGATCTATTTGATTCATTCGCCAAAAAATCTTGGATGCTCGCAAGGAAATTAATTGAATATAAAGCACAATTACCATCCCCTTTGTCCAATTGAATATTATGGGATGCGTCTATCCATGGTATATTTTTTACTTGATCATTCATATTCCAACGTACTTTCAAATAGTTGGTATATTGTGGATTGTTCCAAGAATTGATAAAAATCACCGCCAGTGGACGACGCTCTAGCTGTGATGGTTGATTGTTTTCAGCAAGAATAACTATAAAAGTGGCGGCATGATCATCTTTTCCCATGGGAAACAAGAGAAATTTATTGTTTGGACTAATAGAATTGTATCCAATAGGAGTAAGTAAACTAGCAACAGTATCTCTGATTTCGTAGATGTCGTTTGGACCATAAGTAAAGACCTGTGGACTTAATGCTTGTCGCAATCTGGGAATTGTTCCGACAAATTTAGGAGATCCGCGACTATAAAATTGATTTAACTGGTAATCTCCTTGGTATTCATTACCTTTTCCACGATAAGGAATCATAGTTGCTAAACTTGAATTATAGATTAATAATTCATACTCACTTGCTTCATCCATGTCTAGATCTAGAGCAGGATAATCAGACAGGAAAACCACCTGTGAACTATCTCTTGATAGATAATTTATTATATTGGGTTTTGAAAAAAAAATTTTTCTTAATTGAACTCGAGGTGCCACGGCCATATCATTTTCTACGACCCCATTCAATAATTCATCTAAAGTTATGTGTTCGATTTGTTCAAAAGACCTTATCTCATCTACGAAAGATCTTCGCAATGTGGTAGTTGCATTTCGGTAACCCTGATGTAATGGTCTATAACTTCTTGCTGTAATTTCAGCAGCAGGATTCGCCGCGGCGGCGGCCAGGCAATAATTTAACTGCCCAAATAAGAATAATGCTATAACTTGCGAAAAACCAAAAAAATTTATTTTCATAGTAAAAATCCTTAATAATACGATTAATATTTTTGATGGCGGTGGAAGGGCAAACTCTCACAATAAATTGAGGAAAAATAAATAAATTGTATATATATGTGCATTCAGTTGATCTTCGACGGTAATAACTTATTATGAGTTATGTTTGTGTTAAATGCAAGTTTGATCTTTTTCAAAAATATTTTGGGCCCACAGTTACGGTGCGGATATCTGCGCGAAAGGATAGAAGGAGGTCAGCTGCTATGATGGTTTTGAATTAATGTGTTTTTATGGAAAATTTTTAAAACATATGTGAGCATCATTAGGTTGTATTTACACAAGCCCTTGACGTAGACTTGGCCGTGAGACTGCCGAAAAAAGATGAAGGATAAGTGTAGATGTATAAAAAATTAATGCGTTGGCCAGCACGCGAATATGAGTTTAACATCGTTCATACAACAATATGAAAAACGTGTAATCACTAAATTTGCTTTCTTTTATTTTTTTCTTTGAGGACCTTAAAAATGCACTTCCATGGATGCTTGCCAAACTTTTGCGATACAACCACCTGAGCTATCTAAAGAAGAGTCGTTACCAAATTTATTTTTCCAATACTGATACTGTGGACCAAGATAAACCGTTCCTTTATGTGCGGCAATGGCCTGTCCGAGATCGAGCATTAATGCTGCTTCTAACAGGGTTTCTGGTTTGGTTTGAACACCATTTCCGTCCTTACCTTTTGCACCGACATAATTCATAAATCCTTGAAATTTCCACGGAAGACCTAATTCGAATGGAATTCCCCAGGCCAATTGAAGGGCAAGGGTTGGTGAAAATTTTACATCTCCTGATCCATGAGCACGGCTTTCAGTGGTAGGAAAATTCGCAGCAAAGGAGTTATGATTGTGTTCCATAAGGTAGACCAATGCCAAATCTAAAAAGCCGGGAACTTCAAAACTAATTTTTGGTCCGATGGCAAATTTCATCACTCTTGAACTAAAGGCGTCGTCTTTAGCACCAAAATCAAATCCAGCGGCGAGGCCCAAATCTCTCACTATTCCGGCCTGAAAAGGAGCCCCAAAGGCCTTTCCTGAAAAAGTGTGTTGGTAAACCAGGTATATCCCAAGGGCCCCCCCTCCACCGCCGTTGGCCGGATCATCGGCATTAGAACTTAATAAATCGACGTTGAAAAAATTAGAACCGTATTTATATCCACTTGCATGCTTAAGCGATACGATATTCTTCTTAATATCCTTTGCAATAGTTGGTTCACGATAAGTAGCACCATATCGGTCACCTATAGAGGTATCGCTCCAATCAGCGGCAAACAGATTTTGATCGCTGATGAAGGCCACTACACTAAAAATCAAGAATAAAACAAAAAATGAAAAATTCATGAATGCCCTCCTAAAGTAAAAAGTAGAGAAAGAATAAACTATATAATAATCTTCTCGTATAAACACATTTTCGTCCAGAGATTATAAGAAATACCACGATTTCAACGGTAGTAAGGAGCATTT
>JADGBS010000087.1 GCA_015231325.1 Oligoflexia bacterium
TAAGTATTACCTGTCATGGTGAAAACATCGCTGCTGCAAGAATCAAGACATACACCGAGTGCAAAAAAATATCCTTTAATGGGTGCCACTATCGTCGAGATATTGGCGAGTATACGCGCATTGGGGCGCAATAACTAGACGATAACTAGACGATAACTAGACAATAGTTAGTAATGATTAGGCATGTAATGAGAAAAAAAATAGCAGTTCTCATTTCGGGGACAGGAACGAATTTACGATCTATTCTTGAACATATATATCTCCCGCAGGGCCTACTGAATGATCTTTGCGAGGTAGTAGTGGTTATCGGAGATCGACCAGAAGCTTCCCCAGGGTTGCAAATCGCTCGCAGCTTTAATATCAATTATCGATCTATTGAAAGAAAACTACTTAAAAGTAAACGCCAATTTGAAGAAGAAATTATTGAAACCATTAATTACTTTACCGCTGGAAAAGGCGTAGACTACATTGTATTGGCCGGGTTCATGAGTATTCTTTCTGCAGAATTTGTACAAAAATATTGCGGCAAAATTATTAATATTCACCCAGCAGATACGAAGGATTACCAAGGACCAGCAGGATACGAATGGGCATATCGTAATAAATTGCAGGAAACAAAAATTACGGTTCATTTGGTCGATGAAGGGGTCGATAGTGGCCCAATATTGGCACAACAGAGTGTAGATCTGCGGGGAATAAATAATCTAGAAGAATTAAAGGCCAGAGGGAAAAGCGTAGAGCACCTACTCTATCCCAAGGTACTGGCACAGATATTGACGGAGGAGAGCTAAATGTGTGGAATTTTCGGAATCTATGCTAGAAATGGGTACAATGCCGCTCCAGAAATTTTGGGAGCACTAAATGCCCTTCAACACCGCGGGCAAGATTCTGCGGGGATCGTCACTTTTGATCAGACTTTTCAACTAATTAAAGGCAAGGGATTAGTCAACGATTTGATAAAAGGCCAAAAATTCACAGAATCGGTCGGAGCGGTTGGACTCGGACACGTTCGTTATTCCACCATGGGAACGCCTTCCGAAATTAATGCCCAACCGTTCATAGTTAACTATCCTATGGGCATTGCTATGGTACATAACGGCAATGTCACCAATTTTAATGAATTGAGAAAAAGTGTACGAGAAATTAACCATCGCTTGGTAATGAGTGCTAATGATGTAGAGCTGATCTTATATGCTCTTGCCGCTGAATTAGAAACAAAGAATCTTTTCGCGCTTACTGCCGATGATGTGTTTGATGCAGTTGCGACCACTCAAAACAGAATAGAAGGTGCATATTCCGCGCTAGCAATTATTGCAGATGTCGGATTTTTAGCATTTAATGATCCCCATGGTATTCGACCGGTGGTGATGGGTCGTAAGCTAACTGATGCCGGTCCAGTCTACGCATTTGCATCTGAGACTACCTGCTTTGACTATCTATCTTTCGAATTCATGCGCGACCTAGCACCTGGCGAAGTAATCTTTATCGACAAGCACCATCAGGTTCATTCACGAATATTGACCGCTAAACCGCAACATTTTTGTATCTTTGAATATATTTATTTTGCCCGTGAAGATTCTATTATTCACTCCCGAAGCGTTGCCCACGAGCGAAGTCGCATGGGGCAGTTGCTGGCACAAGAAGTCCGGAGAAGAAACCTTTCTCCGGATGTGGTAATCGACGTCCCTTCCTCGGCATTTTTCTTTGCGGAAGCATTGGCGAACGCCATCAATGTTCCGTACGCGCGAGGGTTGGCAAAAAATAATTTTTTTGGCCGCAGTTTTATTCAACCAACTATCGAAATGCGTCAAAATACCGTCAGACAAAAATTAAATCCAATCCGTCGAATCATCTCTGGCAAAAAAGTGGCAGTGGTCGACGACTCTATCGTGCGCGGAACCACTTCTAAACACATTGTTCACCTGTTACGAGAGGCAGGCGCCCGCGAGGTTTACTTTATCTCCGCTTCCCCTCCAATAAAATATCCTTGTGTCTATGGGATAGACATGTCAGATAAAACCCAATTAATTGCTTCTGCTTATAGTGAGGCAGAAATTGCCAATCTTATTGGAGCAGACGAAGTAATTTATCAAAAGATTGAAGATTTAATTTCTTTATACCCAAAAGAATTCGCCTGCTATGCCTGCTTTAATGGTGACTATCCCACTAAAATTAGTATTGAGGGGCTACAGGCGGTTGCTAAAGAGCGACTTGATTCTAATATTCAATTTATTAGTCAGTCCATCTAAGTAGGATTAGATACATGAACTCGATAAATACGATGAGCGCGATAAATAAAATCACTATTATCAATTTCGGTGGACAATACACCCACCTAATTGCCAAGAGAATTCGTAGTTTTGGAGTTTTCGCAGAAATTGTTTCTCCAGAAAAATTTTTTTCGCCTTCCAATCGCGATTCCGATCGCGATTCCGATCGCGATTGCGATTGCGATTGCGATCGTGATTCCAATTACAATTCCAATTCACATACTATTGGACTAATACTTTCAGGAGGACCAAACTCCGTTAATAATATAGAAAAAACTGACCCCAGTCTCTGGAAAAATCTTTTGGCCCTCCCCTCATGTAAACTACCAATCCTCGGAATATGCTTCGGACATCAACTACTGGCAAAAATTTCAGGTGGAGAAATTACCTCCACGGGGGTACGTGAATATGGGCCACTAGAAATATCTATTGATATTGATATTGATAATAATAATAATAATAATGATAATGATAATGAACCGGGATCGGCCATTTTCAAAGGGGTGCCGAAGCAACAAACAGTTTGGATGAGCCATGGAGATTCAGTAGTTAAATTACCTAGCGATTTTAAAATACTCTCTAAATCATCGGATAATATTATTGCCTTTGCTAGAAGCAGCAGTCATGCACTAGGCAGTCATCCACTAAATGGCCATCCACTGTTTGGTCTGCAATTTCATCCAGAAGTAACCCATACCCAATACGGCATAAATATTTTGGAGAACTTCGTGCGTTGCTGCAATCCGCGCATGAATTGTACCACTCAATGGCGCGCACCAAATATTGTCGCTAATATTATCGACAGAATCAAAACAAAAGTTCAAAAGCGCAAAGTTGTCATTTTCGTTTCTGGTGGTGTAGATTCTTTGGTAACCCTCGCTCTGTGTCATAAAGCGATTCCACTGTCTCAAATTTTTCCCATCCACATTGACACTGGCCTGATGAGAAAGAATGAATCCGCGATGGTGTGCGCACATTTAAAAAAGATGGGTTTCGATAACCTAAAGTTGCTCGATGCTAAAGAAAAATTTATTAGTGCATTACACGGAATTACTTCCCCCGAAGAAAAAAGAAAAATTATTGGAAAACTTTTTGTTGATCTCTTTCAAAATGCTCTAAATGGGCACTCCGGCGATTGGTTATTAGCGCAGGGAACTATTTATCCCGATGTGATTGAGAGTGGCGGTGGGAGCAGGGGGGACAGGGACGGCGCTGAGGAAGGACGGACTGAGAGTACCACGGCCGCCGAGGTGATAAAAACACATCATAATCGCGTACCCGAGATTTTGGAACTAGAACGCCATGGAAGACTACTTGAGCCCATCAGAGAACTTTATAAAGATGAGGTTCGTTTAGTAGGAAAAGAGCTGTCGCTTCCAGAAGAACTTTTATCGCGACATCCATTTCCTGGACCGGGACTAGCAATTAGAATACTTTGTCACGATGGGCAATGGCAGCAACAATCGATTTCCCTACCCCTTCCCACGCCTATTGCTATCGCTCATAAAAACGTAAAAACTGTCCTGCTCCCCATCAATAGCGTAGGCGTTCAGGGCGATCAGAGAACCTACCGCCGACCTCTCCTCGTCTATACTGATCAAAATACCAACCCAAACCACTGGATTAATAGTTGGCCTATTTTAAAATCCTTAGCAACAAATCTGATCAACTCTCATAGTGATATTAATCGCGTTATCTACTCGTTAACCATCGATACCACTGTGGCCACTGCAACTAACACGGCCACCACCTTTGAAGTAAGAAAAACCTTAGTAGACAAACAAAGCATAGAGCAACTACAAGAAGTGGATGACTTATTTCAGCAACACCTACTCACGCCACGCTCCACATCTCAACATCCATTGCTATGGCAGATGCCAGTAGTAGCATTACCGCTTTATGCCCAACATTCCCATGCGGCAAAAGTATATGTTATTCGCCCAGTGACATCCGAAGATGGGATGACCTCCGATGTATATCAATTTAATTTAGACCAGCTAAAAGCGACTGCGCTTAAAATCAAGTCACTAGCACCGCAATTGATCGCAGATATCTGCATCGACATAACTTCCAAGCCGCCTGGAACTATCGAATGGGAATAGGATTATTTTATTTTAAATTTGCTAGTCATCTTCATTAACTTTTGAGCATCCACCGTAAGATTCTCGGATATGGATGCCGATTGTTCTGCGCTAATGGTATTCTTCTGAGTTATTTCCCCTACTCGCCCGAGTCCGATATTACTTTGAGAAACTCCTTGTGACTGTTCATGTGAAGCAGCAGCAATTTGATTTATCAACTCCGATACTTCAGTGATGCCACTAACAATTTTAGTCAATGCCTCAGCAGTTACCTTTGTGATGTTTGATCCCAAATCTACTTTATTTCTTGAATCTTCTATCAGTTGAGTTGTTTCCTTGGCCGCTTCAGCACTACGGGCGGCCAGATTACGAACTTCCTCCGCAACAACTGCAAATCCTTTGCCATGCTTACCCGCCCGGGCCGCTTCCACCGCAGCATTCAATGCTAAGAGATTTGTTTGAAAAGCAATTTCATCGATAACTTTAATAATTTTAGAAATATTTTGACTGGAATTACTGATATCACCCATGGCCTTTAACATCTGCCCCATCTGCTCGTTCCCGTAAGAAGCGTTCTTATTTACATCTATGCTCAAATTTTTTGCCACGTTGGCGTTTTCAGCATTGTGAGAAATTTGACTACCAATTTCGCTCATCGATGATGAAATTTCTTCAACCGCGGATGCTTGAGTGCTTGCTCCCCTTTGCAAATCATTACAATTTTCAAAAATTTTCCTCGAATTATCATCGACAGTGGAGACCAAACCTGCTAGCAAAACGATAATATCGTGGAAAGATGTAACCGTATTATTGACAGCATCTTTTGTTTTTGCAAAATCACCTTGATATTGACCGCTCATTCTTACAGTTAAATCTCCCTGTGACATCTGTGATAATACTGTGACAGATTCGTTGGTTGGAGTTAAAATGTTTTCTAACAAATTATTAATACCTTTTATGATCTCTTTAAAATCCCCTTGATAACGTGACTCATCCAATCTTTCTTTTAGGTTACCCTTTTCACATGCGCTCACCAGTTTCTCTAATCCTGTGCTAACTTGAATTAACACTAAGACCATTCTATTCATACCATCTAAGCATTCGCCTATTTCATCTTTTTGACAATGATCTACCTTTTTTAATACTCCGTTGGCCACTTCGTTGGTGATAGTAATAATTTTATTCAGCCCAGAAGAAACAACATTTTTAACAATCATTCCAGAAAATATGGTCACTATTATTATAATCAAGCTTAAGATGGCAACGTAATAGAGAACTGAGATTATGGTATTTAGAGACTGGTTTTTTACATTGGAAATGTACTCCTCTTTTGTTTTAACGATATTGTCAAACTTAACAGAGATATTTAAAAATTCTGTTTCTGCAGAACTAACCAACATATTTGCTGTCGCGCTATCAGCGAACATCATCCCAAGTACATCTTGGACCCATTTTTTATATTTTTTCAAATGATCAATTAATTCACTAATTATCTTTGCGTCAATATCTTTAAATGCTCCAACTTGCACTGTTATCTCGTCGATCTTTTTCAAATTATCTGCCAACATACTATTGATCTTTTTCTCATCATACCCAACGGCTACCCAGCTAAGGGCCTTATAGATGTCGCCGTGGATAGAATTTAATGTGGTGGCAATTTTTGATATCTCATTTCTTGAATCGTAAGAAGTAGATATATTATTGATAAGATTTTTTTGATCTGATAACTTTAGATAGCATAGTAGTGAGAGCAGACATATCAGCATCGTAGTTAAAACAGTATTAATTACTAACTTATTTGAAATTTTTATGTCACGATACCATTTAACTAGACCTTGCATAAAAAATCCTCATAATTATAGATTATAGGTCACCTATTATTGATCACTGTGAACAATTCTTGAGGGATGGTGTCACTCTTTTTTTTTATTTATTGTCTATTAGTTGCCTATCAGTTGTCTATTATCTGTCAGTATTACTTGTAAATTCCTGCCAGTATTATTACGCCTTTGGCCTCTTTAAAAAATGTTGATTTCGGCTGAATTTTTTTTGTCTCAGGATTTGTCCATTTATAATCTACCCATCCTTCATTAACTCCACTTTTTACTTTATCTGTAATTTCTTTCATAAATAATTTTCCATCTGCATCTCTTAAATTACTCAAATCCTTATTAACTAACCCTTGATTGGTAGCATGGGCCACACATTTTGTATCTTTGTCAAAAACAAATATATAAAGTTCGTCCTTTATATATTTATTTTCCGCTTTTGGTTTATTTACAGAAGTAATCATTGCGGCCGCATCTTTATCTTTATGATCGTTAATAAAAGTATTTACCATCTCTATGGCGTCTTCTTTTGTATGCAAAGCATAGACAGCATTATTGAAAGTAATCATGAAAAAAAATGTAGTAACAAGTAGCGACAAATTTGATTGTTTCATACAAAATCTCCTTTTTTAATACTAAACAGTGAACAGTAATTAATAATTAGTAACTAAATAACAATAATCTAAACCATCAAACTCACCTAAATAGAACAGCCGTTAACAAGACCTTTTAGTAAGACACTTTAATAAAGTTTTTTAATAAAGTTCTCAAATAAAGTCTTAGATAAATTAATTATAATTATTAATGTGTAAAAGGTTTATATAGATATTTTTTTCCCTATTTCCCAGATTTCCCAGATTTCCCAGATTTCGCAGATTTTGCAAAAGGTTTTTATCAACTAATTAATTTAAAATATTAATTCAATAAAATCAAGTTACTACTTTTCTACATCTTTCGGGAAGAATGTATCGGCCATATACGCCTGATCTGCAATAATTGGGCGTATGCCCGTATATTAGGCCACCAAAAGTTAACGTCTTTTCGGTCTAATGACAATAGCACTTTTGGCCAGACAACATACGGGTACCCTCTTCTTTTCGAAAAAAGAAGGATCCTCAAGCAGTTACTTTGTCTTGAATGTATCAAAACGAGGTGTTTTTGCGTGTTTTCTTAGGTGAAAAAATGGTATTCTTGAGCTATCGGAAGAGCAAGTTTGTCGCAAAAAAACTTCTATCACCTAATGATAGTAGTACATATGTATTTGTGGGATTTTATACTATAAAGATATAATTTCCAAACCGCTTGGAACTATCGAATGGGAATAGGGATTATTGATAATATTTGTAAGAATGATAAGGCCGATAAAATCGCACTAATCGGTTTTATGGGCAGTGGAAAAAGCACTCTCGGCGCGCTGCTGGCAAAAAGATTGAATTTTAACTTAGTAGATACTGATGCTAGAATTGTAACGTCGGCAAAACAAAGCATAAGCGAGATCTTCAAAATTCATGGCGAGGCATATTTCAGAACACTTGAAAGCAATTGTTTGCATGAACAAAAAAGAATAAAAAAAATCGTTCTCGCTTGCGGCGGTGGACTTCCGTGTAATCCCCAAAATCGAGAACTTTTGAAGTTATGCTTTTTAGTAGTTTGGATTAATGCCCCATTTGATGTATGTTGCAAGAGGATATTGAGGTTGGGGGTAAATGATACATCTCGTCCTCTAGCAATGTTGGACAACGTTGAAATTTTTGAAAAATTATATAATGAACGCAGTAAAATTTATCAGGAGATCGCTAACTATACTATCAACATTAGTAACCAAGAAACCCCTTGTGCAGTCGCAGGAGAAATATTAAATGTCCTGCATCCGTATATATCCGATATACCAAAGTAGCATTAATCTCACAGTTAATGGGGCGATCAATAGCGCAATCGGTTGCACAATCAGTTGCACAATTAAGGCCCCTTCCTCAAAGAGTGCATTTCAACGAGTGGTGGCCATTTCGTGCCTAACCCACGGAATAACAAAAATTAACTATTCCACGCTCTGCGATGATACCCGCGCTTCACTACAAGTGGCAAAAGCACTCGGCGCAAAAGTGCAAATATCCCCTAACGTAATCACTATCAATATGAAAGACCGCAAGATAAAGGACAAGAAAACAAATGTGCCCCGCAAGATTAATTGCGATGAATCAGGACTCTGTTTCAGGATGTTTGCCCCCATTGTCGCTTTAGGTAATCAACAGACTACACTTTGCGCTTCCGGTTCACTCACCAAACGCCCTATCCATTTTGTCGAAGAAACTTTACGACAGTTAGGAGTACAATGCGCAACAACTAATGGATTCCCTCCGATGGATATCAAAGGCCCCATCAGAATGACAGAGCAGGCAGCGGGTGGCGTAGCAGTCACACCAGCAGTCACACCAGCAGTCACATCAGCAGTCACAGTAGACGGATCGATTAGTTCGCAACTACTAACAGGTTTGCTGATTGCTTTGCCCTGTATTCCCCACCATTGCACACCGCGCACCATGACTTTAATTGTGGAAAATCTAAAAAGTCGTCCATATATCGATCTAACCATAAAAATGTTACAACAAGCTGGCGCAATAATTCATTCGCTTGCAGACTATACTCGTTTTGACATCCCAGTAGGACAAACCTATAAACCCCAAACCTGGAATATTGAGGGAGATTGGAGCAGTGCTGCCTTTTTGTTGGTAGCGAGCGCCATCGCCAAAAAAGATAGAAAAATTGAGATCACTGATCTAGACCCCTATAGCACGCAGGCGGATAAAGACATACTAAAAGCACTGGCATTAGCATTACCGTTACCGTTACCGTCGCCATTGACCGGTACTCATAATCGCGAAGGGGGAAATTTAAAAGCATTCGAATTTGACGCTACAGAATGTCCAGACTTATTTCCCCCGTTGGTCTCGTTGGCCGCAAACTGCCAAGGCACCAGCATATTGCATGGAATTCGTCGCTTGTATCATAAAGAAAGTAATCGCGCGGAAGTACTGTGCTCCCAATTTAAAAAGATCGGAGTAGATATCGAAGTTAGCGACATCCACGACACAATGACTATTCGTGGGCCTAGCGTACTTGGTGGACGTGCCCATGCCCACGGCGATCACAGAATAGCGATGGCATTAGCAATTGCTGCCCTGGGCGCAAAAAATCCAGTCGAAATCGAGAATTATCAGTGTGTGAGTAAATCATACGAGTCATTTTTTGATGATTTAGAAAAACTGGGTCTAAAAATGGAAATAATTAAATAGGAAAAAATTAAATAGGAAAATAACATGGCCAGTAATTCATTTGGAGAAATATTCCGTATTACCACATGGGGAGAATCCCATGGTAAAGAGATTGGGGTAGTAATCGATGGTTGCCCCGCTGGTCTCGAAATTAGTGAAGATGAGATCAATGTTGCGCTGATTGCCCGTGCTCCCGGACGCACATCTTATACCTCGCCACGAAGGGAGGAGGACAACGCAAAAATATTATCAGGAATTTTCAATAAAAAAACTACTGGGGCACCTATATGTATCGTTATTAAGAATAGTGATGCCGATTCCAGCAAATATGAATCGATCAGTAATTTATTACGCCCAGGGCATGCCAATTTCACCTATTTAGAAAAATATAAAATTTTCGATTATCGTGGTGGTGGCCGTGCTTCTGCACGCGAAACAGCATGCCGTGTTGCAGCAGGGGCAGTTGCGAAAAAATTACTGTACCTACAAGGAATAAAAACCCAGGCGTACCTCTTTCAAGTCGGAAACATTCGAACCAACGTTCTGAAGGATTCAATGATACAAAATGATTCAATGACACAAAAAAATTCAATAACACAAGAGGTACTCATGCCAGAGATACTTACATTACTTAATGATATTAAAAATGCTGGCGATTCTATTGGTGGGGTAGTAGAATTTATCACAACCGCTCTTCCTGTTGGTTTAGGCGATCCTGTTTATGGAAAACTTCCTGCAAAGTTGGCATCGGCAATGATGAGCATTCCTGGGGCAAAGGGATTTGAAATTGGAGAGGGATTTAATTCAGCAGACATGCTAGGGTCTCAGTATAACGACAATTTCACAAAAGTAAACGAAGACAATGACGCCAGTAATGGCGCTCAAAGTAACCATTGCGGAGGAACACTGGGCGGAATATCTAACGGCATGCCGATCTATGGAAAAGTGGCATTTAAACCGACATCCAGCATTGCCTTAGTACAAAATACGCTCACTACTACCGGAGAAGCAGCTACGTTAAAACTACCAGAAGGATCTAGACATGATCCTTGCATCGCTATCAGATCAGTACCGGTGGTAGATGCTATGTTGGCCATAGTCCTAATCGATTGCCTTTTGCTCAACAAAGGAGCGTATCTATGAGCGTGTCTACTAGCGTGTCTGCCATTTTTATCAACCATTCAGATTATCTACCATCCATACTAAATTTATTAAATTCGTTAGAAAAAAATAATAAAAACAATAAAAATAATAAAATTGCCATTATCACCGACGAGAATGTTTTATCGCCCTACGCCCAACCACTCCATGACAAATTGGTTACAGCAGGGTTTGTTGCCAAAATCTTTAGTTTTGCTTCTGGCGACAATCACAAAACACGTCAGACAAAAGAACTAATCGAAGACCAAATGTTTGCCCAAAATTTTGGAAGAGACACCATCGTACTCGCTGTTGGTGGAGGAGTGGTTACCGACCTGGCGGGATTTATTGCCGCAACGTTTTGCCGTGGAATTCCATACATTAACTTACCAACATCCCTCTTGGCCATGGTGGATGCCAGCATCGGGGGAAAAAACGGAGTGAATATTCCCGCTGGTAAAAATCTAATCGGTACCATCTATCAACCAAGGGGAGTTTTAATCGATACAAAAAATCTGAAAACCCTTCCCCTTTGTGAGCTAAAAAACGGAATTGTGGAGATGATAAAAAATGGGCTAGTGGCCTCCGCACAATATTTCGATTATCTTGAAAAAAATTATAAAAAAATTATCACTCTTGATGACCATACGATTACCCAGGCAATTCATTGGAGTTGCGAGATAAAAAGGGAGATCGTCGAAGAGGATGAACTGGAGAATGGCAAGCGCCGTTTATTAAATCTTGGACACACAGTTGGGCATGCTCTAGAAAAAATATCCAATTTTACGCTCTCTCACGGTGAAGCAGTAGCACTCGGAATATTAACTGAGTGCCATATGGCAGTGCAACTAAAAGAACTAGATGCGAAGGTTTTAAATCGAATACTAAAAATTTTTCGAGATTACGCACTCCCTCTAACTTTTCCCAACGTCCCCCAGTTAGATGCCATCCTCGACGCAATGATCCTGGATAAGAAATCTCTACAGGGTATGGCCAGATTTGTAGTAATAAAAGAAATTGGCACACCTATCGCTTACGAAGGTGCATACTGTAGAAATATTGAAAAAAATATAATAAAAGACTCTCTCCTCTGGATTAAAAATGATTTGCTTAGTGATAAAAGCACCAAATATTGAAGCTGTTACTACTAAAATTCTGGAGGCCATCTCGCCCGAGAGGCCACGGCATTTACATCCTGATTTAGTAGAAATTCGATTCGATTACCTCGATAAAAAACCAACCCTCATTGGTGAAAAAATCAAAGAACTGCGCCAAAAAATCGCCGTTCTTGCAACTATTACAACTCCTGCAATCCCTACTACCCCTATGATATTCACTCTTCGATCGACTTCCCAGTCGACTGTCCAATCAACTTTCAGCGCGGAAGAAAAAGAACAAAAAGCAGAACGGTTAATCCAACTTGAATGTCTCTGTTCGTTTGATCCAGAATATATTGATATAGAAGATGATGTTCCGGCCGAATATATTCAACATATCGCTTGGAAATTTCCTAAAATAAAAATTATCATATCCCATCATAATTTTCATGAAACACCCAGTGATGCAGAAATTGAACATATTTACCAGCGAATGCGACGAATGCAACGAACGCAACTAATGATGTCAAAAAAAATCGCTGCACCAGCGCCACTACAAGCGCCAATATACAAAATCGCCTTAATGGCAAATAATGCTCTCGATGCGCTTCGTTTGCTGGCCTTCGTCAAAAAACATTCCGAAGAAGGGGCAAAAGAAGAGGGCAAAGCGGTATCAATAATTGCCGTCAGCATGGGGGAACATGGAGAATTTTCTCGCATTTTGGCCAAAATCGTAGGTAGCAAAATAACCTATTGCGCTGTTAGTAACAACGATAAAACCGCTCCTGGCCAGCTCTCCATAGATGAAGTGGTGAACAAATATAGATATCGGTCGCTAAATAGACATACCAAAATATTGGGATTGATTGGATATCCAATCAACAAGAGCATCAGTGACATCACTCATAACGCACTTTTGACACATTTGGGGGCAAATGCTGTCTATGTAAAAATACCTTTGGACCGCCATCGCCATGAACACGAACATGAACATGAACATGAACATGAACAAAAAAAGCGACAAGAACTATCTTTATATACATTTCTAAAGCTGGCAAGAGCTCTCCCTTTTAAAGGACTTAGCGTTACCATGCCACTCAAAGAAGAAATGTTCTCTTGCATCGAGAAAATCGATTCATCAGCACAGGCAATAGGAGCAATAAACACTATTGTTTTCGTGGGGACTAGTAATAACAAAGATACCAACAAAGTCAGTACTATTAACACTATTGGATATAATACGGATGGTGAAGGAGCAATTGATGTAGTCGAATCCAATCTACAGTCCACAATATACGGAAAAAAATTATTAGTAATCGGGGCAGGGGGTGCCGCCAAGGCCATCGCGTTCGTCGCAACTAAACGAGGAGCAAAAGTAACTGTTATAAATAGAGGTAAAGAACGAGCAATACAATTAGCACAAAATATTAAACAAGTGTTGGGGGAAAAAGCAAATTGCTGCGGAGCAGAATTACCGTTATCGTTATCGTTACCGCCTATCAATAAAGTAACCCGAAGCGAATATGAATGTGAATATGAATATGAATATGAATATGAATATGAATATGAATATGATGTTATCATTAATGCTACACCCGCAACCAACGACCCACCACTTGCGGCAAAATACCTAGCTAAATGCATATCTGGTAAGACACTGGTCATGGATATCAACACGCTTCCTAAAATTACTCCCTTGCTAAAATTAGCATTAGAATCGAAATCAAAATTGAAATTGAAATCGGTATTAGAATTAGATAATAACTGCGCGATTGCGTTCGGTTATGAGATGTTTGTAGAACAGGCCTTATCTCAATTTGAAAAATGGTTCACAAAAAGCAGCATTCAAAATGATATTCAATCAAAAAAAATATTTGATAAAAAAACTTGTAGAGAAATTCTTATCCAGAGTGCTCGTGACGCAGTTTCGGAAAGATAGACCACTGTGTTTTTACTTAATTTCTATTAATCGTGCCAGACAATTGTCTTATTTGTTCATCTATTTTTCTAATTTGATCACGAAGGTTTCCCATCTCTGCATCATACTGTTCACGTAATTCAGTTCTCCGTTTTTTTTCTTTGCTACGATGAAACCAGCGATCTGGAATATCAAGTTTTTTTTTCTCAATCGCCTTAATCATTTCTAATTTATTCTTTTTATCTTTTACCAGTCTATTAATATTCTCGATAATTTCAGATCTAACAACTTCCGTCTCCTTGTTGATTTGACCATTGGTCTTTCGTTTCTGATCCTCCACGATAAACCGATTGACTCTCTTATTCTGAGCATCTTCTAGCTTAGAAATTTCGTCCTTCAGTAAGGAAACTTTTGCCTTTTGTTCATTTGTCTGACCAAACCATCCTCTGTTTGCCCTCGCTATCTCAAATTCTCTTCTTTTTTCATCCAACTCAGATTCAGCATCAATAATATCTTTCGGTAATGATGCTAGAAAGGACGAATCAATCCCTTTGCTCCCTCTATAAATAGATAGCGACACGGTATCATTTCTACACTCTCCAGATGCAAATTGTGTTTCTACGCTCCTCTCTTGAGCTGCAAAAGAAATTTTCATACAAAACGAAAACAAGCACGAAATCCAGAATGCGCTAGACCAAAATTTTTCCATACAAAATCACACCCTATCGCCATGTTGGCCTTGAGCACTGCTACATCGCTTAAGCATATTAAGTACTGAGGATTAATTAATACTATACTTGCGCAGGAATTTCGT
>JADGBS010000088.1 GCA_015231325.1 Oligoflexia bacterium
TTAAGGAGGATGGCACCGGGGGGGCATGGGCTTTTTGGGGTGTCCGCAATCCTTGCAGCATGTGTTGAGGGGAGACGTCCTGGTGGTGGAATTACGAATGTTGAAACAAGGGAAGATGGGAACGATGATGCTTTGGTAGCGGTTTTTAGTAACGGAGAGGATCTGTGTGCTTTCCCTGGAGCACTGATAGTGGGGTATATTCTCAAAGAGAAGTTGGGAATTGTGATGGTTACCACCGATAAAACTTCTTTGGATTTGAAAGGAGGACAATTAGCGCTAGCACGTGATCAACGGCCGGATGGGAGCATGTATGACTATGTTACCATTGTTGAACAGGCACAGGCAAAGGAGAGTGGTCAGTTGGAGCTTTTTGAGCGGTTAGGACTGGATATTGGCGAACGTCCTGCGGTATTCAATACTAATATGGCAATATTTAACTATCAGGTATTAATTCCTAAACTACGACCATTACTGCAGGAAATGGGTTTGTCACGGTTGCTCCAGATTATTGCTCCAGATTTGATTAGAAATTATAAGCTGCAAAAAGATAAGGACGGAGTTGAGCGCCAGTATCTGCAGCTTGAGGGGGCGATGGGATCAGTGTTACTGAATTTAGACAAATATTGGAGATATCGATATGGAGAACCATTGGTATATTTTATTAATATAGAAGCAAATCAGCGGACAAACTTTTTTTCCCCAATAAAAAGTGCTTTCGATTTTTTCATGCAATTCTATTCTGATCGTTTTACCTACGATTATAAGCATAAAAAACTAATTAACCATCGCCCTGGCGCACTACCAATTGTACACTTGCAAGATACATTTTATCGGGAGGTGCGGAACGTTCTGAGATGTTTTCAGGGGACGAAAATTTTGAATTTAAACTCGTTACATGTAGAGGGTGTGGTTAATTTTTCAGGGGTAGAGCTTAGCGGAGACGTAAAAGTGATTAATCGCAGTGGAAGAACGGTAACACTGGGACTCTCACTTTTAAAAAATAGAGAACTGATCATTGATAAATAACATTAAAGTAATGATGTAAAAATAATAATATAAAAAGGTGGATTTGTTGATGGAGAAATTTCAGTTGGATTTTTCGAACCAACGAGTGATCGTTAGCGGTGGCACTCGTGGTATTGGGCGAGGAGTTGTCTTGGCATTTTTACGGGCAGGTGCAACGGTTGTTGCCACCTGGAGCTCACACCCAGAACGGGCGCAGCAGTTTGCGAAAGAGGTTGAGGAACTGGCCGCTGCTGAGAAGGGTGCATTTGATCCCTCAGCGCTGGATCTACGTCAATGTGATGTGACGAAGGAGGCAGAAGTGGATGCGCTCTTTGCTTACTTGGAGAACAAGTATCCCTCGATTGAAATTTTGGTTAATAATGCAGGCATTCGTCGCGACGCTTTGTTGGCGCAAATGTCGTTGCAAAATTGGAATGATGTTTTGACTACAAATTTGACTGGGACTTTTAACATGTCTAAGCGTGCGGTACTCGCTTTTTTGAGTAATCGATACGGACGAATCATCAACATTGGATCGATCGGTGGCGAGCTGGGACTTCCTGGTCAAACTAACTACGCGGCCAGTAAGGCCGGACTCCGTGGGTTTAGCCGGTCATTAAGCAAGGAAGTCGCGCGCAAAGGAATCACCGTAAATGTGGTCGAACCAGGTTTCATTGATACAGAGCTTATTGCGGATCTGGATTCAGCACAAAAGGAAAGTTATCAAAAAGAGATCCCGTTGCGACGTTTTGGGAGAGTGGAGGAAGTGGCCTTTGGGGTTTTAACCTTGGCACACCCCCTTTCCGCTTATGTCACCGGAAGTTTTATTAGAATTAGTGGAGGATTGTAAGCGGTGCATACGATAAAATATTCCATCAGTGAACTATTACCACAACGGACTCCATTTCTCTTTGTAGATTCGGTCATCTCCTTTGATGCTCAACAATGTGAAGTAGAAACTGAGAAGTATTTGAGTGGTCAGGAAGATTTTTGGAGTGGTCACTTTCCTGGCCTGCCCATTATGCCAGGGGTTTTACTATGCGAGGCACTCTTTCAGAGCGGAGGGGTGTTGGTCAAATTATTATCTTTGCCATCGCCTCCCTCGTCTGCGACTTCACCTGCGACTTCACCTGCGCCTTCGTCGATTTCGCCAATAGGGGTAGTTACAAAAATTGAATCTGCTAAATTCAAGCAGATGGTTCATCCTGGGGATACGATCAAAATGTGGGTGAAATTAAAGGACAAATTACAAAATAATTATTATCTGAGCGGTAGAACCTACCTTGGCGACAAATTGGCAGTGGCCTGTGATTTTGTTTGCACTTTAGTGACAATGGAGGGAGCTGCGGGGGGAGCTGCATGAAATGTTTTATTCTGAAAATTTTGGTAATTTTGGTAATTTGGGTAATATTATTAGCGAATGTGGGCGCTCAAGACGTATCAACTTATTATTGCAATATAAATTTATTACCGAGTAAGCAACAAGTTGCCTTGGATAAAGTTTCGGAATACGTTCACCGTTTTTCATTTGAGAAGGCGGTCGGAGTCAAAACCAAGTTCAGTGATTTTGAAGTATTCCTTTGGAGTAATCAGCAGAAGTTATATATGCGACTTAAGGACACGCTTGGTCGGCTAGAGGTCAGTAGTGAGTATCCTTCGCAGGTTCCTGAAATGGTTTTGAAAATGAACAAAGTGATGAGTAGTAATGTTACGACAGACACTAAGGATTCTGCTAAAGATCCTACTAAAGACATTAAAGTTCAGTGTCTTTCTCAGCGCAGTTGGGAGCGACTGGATGATGATGCTCAGAAGTTTTTATTTCCTGTTCCTTTCAACGATAGTAGTGAATTAATATATTACAAAAATCCAATTGCACTGAAGTTGATGATGGCGAAAAGTATTACGTTTAAGTATAACAGTACTGAATCTGCCAGTTCTGCCGATAAGATGCAGGCGGTGTATTTTCAACAAGGAAAGATCGTCGCCGAAGCGGCCAGGGATATGAGCAAAAATTGGTGTATCTTTCAGATACAAAGGAAGATTGATCAAGATCTGACGGTGAATGTAGTGACGCAGATTCCTGTGCTTTCTACCACTATCACTAACCAAAAAGATTCATTAATCTTAAACTACAACTTTGTTGACTTCAATTCTGGTGAAAAAGGTTACGAAACATTTGAATGGGCCGCCTTCGCACTTAAATGTAAGATAAATTCCAACATAAGATCATCTACAATGTCTGGTGGTATATCTGCTGCTGCATCTGGTGGCATGTCTAGTGGTTTTTCTTATCGCGATTTTAAGGAATTAACTGGAAATTATTTCAAGATAGAAATCTGAATCAGGCCGTATCTGAAACCACCTCTATGCTGCAACTTTGGATAGGATATACTGATTGATCGAAACACCAGCTTCTGCAGCCGCTATGGCCAGTTTGCGATGAACCTCCGGTGGTACTCTCAGGGTTAAATTACCTTTGAATTTTTTCACTGATATTGCTTCGGGTATATATGCCTTCTCTTTTAGCAAAGAACAAACGCATTCTTTAACAACAAACCTAATTTCTTTTAGTGCCGCTTCAGGTGTTTGAGCTAAAGCAGATAGTGAGGGAAATTCTAAACATAATCCAACAAATTCATTGTCTTCTTCGGACCAAGTTACTCTGTAGGTGTATTTATCAATATCGTATTTCATATTTCCTCCGATGTTTTTTCTATGTCCCTTAATTTATCTAGTGCTCGCATCACTTGTCTGACCTGATAAGGCTTGGCCATGTTTCCAATTTTTTGAATATTTATTCTAGGATCTCCTGGCCAAGGCGTATTGAAAATATGGTGACTTCCACGGACCCTGGGATTGCCGAAATATTTAATACAAACTTTCAATAACTCATCAAATCTAACATTTTTAGGATTATCAAACATCTGTTACCTCCCTAGAAAAAAATGATAGCACAGGCGCTATCATTTAGCAACAAGAACAAGTGATTTATAATCGGACCATCCTTCAGGAAGGGGAGGTTCAAATCGAAATTGTCTGGCATATTCGATATGAAGTCAGCTAAAAAGAAATTTTAAATACTATCTGTGTTCCCTTTCCGTCGGGGGAGGGAGCAGGCATTAGCCAATAAGGATGTCCCAGTTTGTGATTGAAGTGAATACCAAGTCCATAGGACATCCCTAGAGTTGCCCCGAATACTACATCATGCAAATAATGATAGTCTTCATGAATTCGTGAATAAGCGACAAACGTGGCCGTAAGGTATGCCAATGTTCCCCAAATGGCGTTGTGACGAGCGCCGATCACGGAGGCAAATGCAAAGGCCAAAGAGGTGTGTCCTGATGGGAACGATCGAAGATCTTTTGGATTGGAGGGACGGGCCTCGCTGACGCTGTATTTTAATATCCAAGTAATGAGAGCGGTATAGAGAGATGCCTCTGCCATGAGTTCAGCATTATTTACTTCTCCTTTGAGACCTTGTTGTAAAACATATGCAGCATTCAAAAAACCTAAACCGATAACGCTACCAGCGCTCGCACTATCGCGCAGGGGTTTTTCTCTCAGTGTGGCAATACGGACTTTGTTGCTGGTGTTGGAACGAGATAGATATATTCCAGTAGTTATTATCGATCCATATACAAAGACATATTTGGCATCTGTGCAAAATGGAGACAATAAATTAGAAAATGTCCCGGTGCAGCGCTCTTTAATAAAACTGGGCATCGGTAGCGGGGTGTATCCATCTTCTAATGAGCGGGTTGATGGTTGCATTGGTGGTTGCACTGGTGGAAATGCACTACGGTCCCGTCCCCAGCAGGAATTTAAACCAACTAACGCAGTTAAGAATAGCGTAAGGAATATGTGCATAATACACTATTATTTTTGTTGCTAGATTACACTGTATAACAAAATTATAACCTGCTATCGGGTTTTTTGCGGGAAAGATTAACCAAAAGTGCTAATTTTTAAGTTGATAGAAGAAGTACATTTAGCTCTGGTCGTTCCTTTCGTTATTAGGCTAGTCTTCCCAATCGTCATTCTCCTCTTCTTTTTCTGTTTTTGCTGCAGGGCCTGGCGAACGCTTGCTTTGAAATTGATCAAAAACATTCCGCAAATTATTACTGCTAGGAGTATTGGTAGAAGGAGTAGAAGCAGAGGAGCTACTAGATGGGTGCGGTGTCTGAGGAGTAACAGTAGAAGCAGAGGGGGCGTTCCTGCCCTCATCTAAACTTTTTTTCCGTCCTTCGGTTACTCTTCTTAATTGTTCAAGCATTGAATTTCTATCTGGTTCAGGATTGCTTTGTATTATTACCACCGGTGGTTTCCTGACGGGTGGAGACGATGGCCTTGTTGTTTGTTTATGTGATGGTGGTGGCGATGGTGGTGGTGGCGGTGGCGGTGCTGTATCATCATCCTCGTCGTCATAATCAGCTTCAATCACTGTTCGTCTTTTTAACACATTACTTACTAGATCATCAGCTTGACTTGCCGGTGGCGCGGCGACTCTACGTACCGCATTAATGTTAGGTGGTGGTGGAGCCGCACGACCTATACTCGGTGGCGGCGGTGGGTCAGCAATCGCCGGTGCCGGTGCCGATGCCGATGCAGGGGCAGATACCGGTGCAGGTGCGCTGACCACTACTTCGCCAGTTGGGGCACCTGGGGCCGGGGCGTTTTTTTTGAGGCGTAACGCCGCGGGTTTAGGTGGAAGTGGTGGTGGGCCGACCACTTTTGGTTTTGTTTTTGGTTTAGGCGGAAGTGGTGGCGGCGGTGGGTCAGCAATCGCCTGTGCCGATGCCGATGCAGGGGCAGATACCGATGCAGGTGCGCTGACCACTACTTCGCCAGTTGGGGCACCTGGGGCCGCCGCCGGGGCGTCTTCAAGAAAACTCTTTATTTCATTTTGAACGCTGTTATCACAAATAGATGTATTCACTATTTTAGAAATTTGCAATCGATCTGCTTCTTGTTTGCCGTTCACTTGATAATCTCTCAATATCTTATAAACACCAGCATCAATTTCATTTCCAAGTGTTTCTTTGTATGTAGTTATGGCGGTCTGAATACTAGGATTTGTTTGCTCCAATGCATCTCTTAGGATCACCCAGCTGTTGTACTTCTTTTTTGCTTCGTCATTTGTTAGTATGCAACTCAATAAAGGTCTAAGACACCCAAATTGATCAACTTGACTGCAAAGCTGGGTTGGTGGATTATTTTGTTTCAATGTGTTGATAAAATTTTTCAAATCATTTCTACCTGATTCAATTTTACACAAGTCTGTTCGGCACGCTTTAGTTTGACCTGTACCAGTTTTACACGGCATAGTGAAAACTTTATTTGCATCATCATCACATGTGCCTTTTTTTTGAGGGTCACCACTTGCACAACATGTCTGATATTTTTGCTTCACTTTATCCGCAACCGCTTCTATGTCCATAGGGTCAACCGCTGTGCCCGCAGTGTCGCACTGTGTAACATCGCGTGCCACTCCTGGCGGATTATTTAATTCTTGTAGCGTCCCACTAAGACCGTCGGTCCCTTGAGAAGGGGAGCACCATCCTTTCGAAGAAAAAAATAATAACAAAATAAGCAGGTATCCTGGTAGTAAGACTGACATCTTTACTTTTTGAGGAGACATATCCCTCCCTTGAAGAATTCTTCCAAAAAAAATTAACCAAATAGACCACAGCTTTAGGATCGAAATCCCATCTGTAATTCTAATTATTGTGAAATTTCAAAAAATTTGCGACGAGAAATATTTGCCTAAAATACAGGAAAAATGATTCAAAATATTATAAAGGAGTTATTCTATCGACTATAGGCATGGGTGCTTATGGCATGCTCAGGTGGTAAAAGTGAGCTTGGTCAACATTTTAAATTTAAGGTGAGATGTATAATTTATGAAGCAAAAAAGATATATTCGCTTTGTTTTTTTCTTTACCAGTTTTTTGTTTTTATCCAATAGCGGCGTATATAGCGTATATAGCGTATATGCTGGTGGTCTATTTCCGCACAATACCGCTCGCTCACTTATAGGCCTTGGACCGGACCCGGACCAATCCCCATCCTCTGCATCCCCTACATCAGCACCGGCGAGTGGATACTCTGAATCCATTGTGAATGGCAAAAGTCACAACGTTGTTCTCAGTTCAGATTGCACTTCGATGGCCTATGTAGCAAATCGGTCTGTTAATAGGATTGGGCAGATAGATGTTGTAAATTTGGAAAGCGGTGAGATTAAATCTCATATGGTATCAATTATGTCCAGCGACGGTCCGCTTGCATTAAGTCCAGATGGCATGTTGTTGGCCTATGCGACAGATAAAGAAATTATAATTTTAAATTCTGGGGATGGAGAAGTGTTTCAGCGCAGGAGGTTTTCCTCATATCACTTAGTCAACTCTCTGGTTTTTAGTCCAGATAGCAATTTGTTGGTTTCTACTAGTGATGCCAGTTATATTGCTGCGGGAGGAGGGGGCCTGGAGATTTGGAATTTGGGTAGCGGGGCCGTTTTAAATTTGAATAATTTGAATAATTTGAATAATTTGGATAATCTGGGGAGGAGAGTCACCTCTGCTGTTTTTAGTCCAGATGGTGCATACCTAGGGGTTTTGTCATCTTTGGATTTTTTAGCAATTGACGATGGGGATTATCAGAGAAAAATAGACATTTGGGAGATAAAAGGGGGACAAAAAATTAAATCGATTGATGGGGCGCAAGTTTACTCATTTGGTTTTACCTCGGACAGTAAATCGCTAGTATTTGATGATCGTAGTGGAAAAATGAGTACTTTGAATTTCACCGTTGAAGGAACAGTTAGGGCAATTTGTTCTCGTAGTGGTGTTTGTCGCAATAATGGAATAAAGATCAATGGTAATAAGTTGTTTGACTTTAGTTCCAATGGCGAGTCATTGGCATTTGCAGATGATCAGCAAATAAAGATTTTGAATTTAGCAAATGGAAGCATTAAATCTCTCTATATCCCCATGCCTGTCCATACTCATCGTAGCATCCACGCCAATTGGGTTACCTCGCTTACCTTTTGTTCGGATGGCAACTCGCTCGCTGTTGTAATGAGGGATGGACGTGTAGTGATTTGGCGAAGTAGTTCATAAGTTCCAATTCTACCAATAGCAAAGGAATAATTCAGATGCTACCTTTTTTTAAAGTACTTTTTAGTAAAAGAATATTAATCAACCTGTTGTTAGGCTTTTCTTCCGGTCTTCCACTGCTACTCACACTTACTGCACTACAGGCATGGATGAAGGACGAGGGTGTAGATCTAAAAACTATTGGGCTGGTTTCTTTAATCGGTCTACCATATACGCTAAAATTTTTTTGGGCACCCCTTTTTGACCGTTATGTATTAACTTTCTTAGGACTAGGAAGAAGGCGCGGATGGATGATTACGATCCAAATCCTACTTGTACTAAGCATTGCGTTTATGTCTTGTGCGAATCCCAAAGTATCTCCATTAATGGTCGTCCTATCCGCAATAATAGTAACTTTTTTTAGTGCTAGTCAGGATATTCTGTTGGATGCCTACCGACGAGAAATTCTTTCCGATAATGAATTAGGACTAGGATCATCGGTTTTTGTAAATGGTTATCGAGTAGCAATGTTACTTTCTTCAAGCGGAGCATTAATTTTAGCAGATCAACTCCATTCTTGGCCCAGCGTCTATTTAATTATGGCAGGGTTTATGTCTGTAGGGATAATCGCTACTCTTATTGCCGATGAACCTCAATCAGAAGCACCACCGCCAAGTACTTTACAAGAAGCAGTGGTTGGGCCTTTTGTAGATTATTTTAGACGTGATTATGCCATGCTCATTTTGGCATTCATCCTTTTTTATAAATTGGGTGATACCTTAGCATCGTCAATGAGTACTCCCTTTTATATGGACATCGGTTTTACCAAAACCCAAATTGGCTATGTGGTAAAAACCTTCGGTATCGGTTCAATGCTATTGGGAACGTTCCTGGGGGGAAGTTTAATCTTACGTCTAGGTATTTACCGTTCATTATGGTTTTTTGGTATCTTACAAATGATCTCTATTTTGCCATTCTCTTATTTATCCATGGCCGGACCAGTAATATCTTTATTGATCGTGATGGTGATTATTGAAAACTTATGTTTTGGAATGGGTACCGCTGCTTATGTTGCATTGATGGGTTCATTGACCAATCGTCGATTTACCGCGACACAGTACGCCCTGCTTTCAAGTTTAATGGGAGTTCCGAGGGTAATTTTGTCCGCTCCTATGGGAAAGATGGCCGAACTTGGTGGGTGGTTCTGGTATTTTATCCTATGCACCCTGGCAGCAATTCCTGGATTGTTAATTTTACTGAAAATGCGTAAGGTTCTTACAAAATAATATTAAAAAGCAATATTTCTAATAACTCTAAAAACAACTTTCGCTCTCATAATATTTTTTATGATTAGTTATCATTTTTTTTAGAGTTTTAAGAGGGAGTGCAGGCGCAAAATTACCGTTAATTCCCTCCATATCCATGGCCATACACATGGAATTAACAATTGCTTCTTCGGTTGTCTCCACCACCGCCTGATAAAGTGGATCCATCCTTTGATCAAGGATAACTTTCATTTTATAAACCATCTTTCTAGTTTCTCTAGGCACGCGATTGGCAGTCGAGAAGGCCAAAACAATTTCCCCTGACCCATGAGCAGCGTAGGAACCTATTTTGCCAATACCTAGGGCCGCTCGCTTGGCCAAGCGATCTAGTTGATGACTATGCAACGGAGCGTCAGTTGCCACTACTGCGATGATGCTACCGAATGTATTGTTTCGTTTACGAAAGTGCTCATAACGTGGTGCTAACACTTTTCCTACTGGGATACCATCAATGCGCAGATCCTTCATCTCCCCAAAGTTACTCATCACTAATACCCCGACCGTATGGCCACCAAATTTTTGGTGGAGCTTGCGTGAAGAGGTACCTATTCCTGCCTTAAAATCACAGGTGATCATTCCGGTACCGCCACCAACATTGCCTTCGACTACTGGACCGGGGCGCGCATTTTCTATAGCTTCATAAACGTGCTCCGCTTGGACGTGTTGTCCCGCAATATCATTAAGCCAAGAGTCGTCGCATTCCCCTACTAACGGAATTATAACGTCGTGTTTTTGACCAATGTCTGGATTTTTCTCTGTCATGTACTGCACAACCGCATTGGAACAGGTCCCCACCGAAAGGGTGTTGGTAAGAATTATAGGAGTTTCTATCAACCCCCATTCAGAAACCTGAGTGATCCCTGCCAATTCTCCTGCACCATTCAATACAAACGCTCCTCCCACTACTCGATCCCAGTAGATATTATTTTCATATGGGAATATGGCCGTTACTCCAGTACGCACGGGCCCTTTAGTTGGAATCAATTCACCATGTCCCTTGACAATAGTGCTGTGACCAACCTTTACGCCTCGGACGTCGGTGATAGCATTAAAACGGCCTGGTCGGTGGTGGCCGATGGCAAGACCCAAATCACGAATACGTAATCGTTGGGCGGGATTTTGATCAAGATCATCTTTTTCTTTTTTTTCTTTCTCTTTACTCTCTTTACTCTCAGCGTTCATTTTGGCCGTCTTTTTTCGTTAATTAGGTAACGATAATTAAATTTTTATTGCTGCGATGGTGATGGCGGTATTGAAAACGATTTATTATTACCATTGGTCACCGAGGAATTATTAGAGGGATTACTAGAGGTGTTAGTAGAATTGGGTAGATTATCGGGTCTGTTCCCGTTGGAGCGAAAGCGCTTTTTCTCCTTATAGCGACGAATGGCCGGCGCTAAGATTTCGCCGATTAGTGTGCGGTCAAACAGAGATCAGACCATCCAGGCGTCAATCCTGGTAGAGGATTGCATTCAATAAAATTCACTCTGCCTTCATGGTCTAGACGCAGATCTATTCGTGCGACATCGCGACAGCCTAGTGCCATGAACGATTTTCTGGCGACACTTTCTATTTTAGCACGGAGTTTATCATCGATTTTTGCGGGAGTTTCGTAACGAATTTCTTCACAGGCATTCAATTTATGTTGATAGGTGTAAACGGGAAAATCACTGCCAATTTTTGCAAAGATGATCTCCATTGGAGGTAGTACTTTGGGGCGCTTTTCACCCAACAATGCGACGGTGAATTCACGACCTGGAAGATACTCCTCAATCAGAGCTGCTTGTTCATAGCGTTGTAAAATCTTTTGTACGTTTTCCCGGAAATCTTTTTCATGATGTACTACGCTGGTGGATAACACTCCCTTGGAGCTACCTTCTGCCACTGGTTTAACGATCAATGGGAATTTCATATGTGGTGGAATTTTCTCCTTTCCGTTAAGGCAGAGAAAAAAATCTGGAGTAAGAATCCCTGATTCTCTCACTATTCTTTTGGCCATACTTTTGTCCAAGGCCAATGCCAAGGTCGCTGCATCGGAGCCAGTGTAAGGGATGTCCAACAATTCCATTAGTGCTGGGACCTGGGATTCACGATAGCGCCCACGAATTCCTTCTGCAATATTAAAAACTAAATTTACTTGGGTGTTTAGTAGCCTCTCTGGTAAATCATAGTTGGCCTCGAGATCGATTACTTCATGCCCATAAGAACGGATTGCCTCTCTGATCGAATCCAAAGTTTTTGGTCCATCAAATTCTGCCTCACTGTCGGTGAGTGGATCTGCTTTTGGTTTGATACGCTTCTCATTATAAGTAAGGCCAATTCGCAAGTGCTTGACGCCCTTATCGCTACAATGATGATGGGTAATTGTTGAGGTTTGGGGGGTAAGGGTAGGTGGAGTGGGCGCGCCGCAAGAGAGTGTGGATGCCAGATTGTGGTTATGATTAAGAACTGAGAGGAGTGTAGGGACTGGAGTGGCGGCAGGGGTTTGCACCTTGCAGCGTCGGAGAGCATTCTGAATTATATTTTCCAATACTTCTTTTACCCCACCCACAGATTGTTCTGCTGCTTGATAGATGCCTGCACCCGGTTCGAGGCTAGGAAGGGCGTTGATTTCTATAAAATATATCTTGTTATCAGGAGTTACCCGATAATCGATGCGTCCAAAATCACGAATGCCTAGGGCCTTATAGATTATTCCAGAGAAGGTGATAAGAGCTTCTTCTACACTGCTAGTTACCTCTGCTGGGGATTTAACCTGTACTTTTTCCGCGTGTGCATTTTTTAATTCATAGTCATATATGTCGTAATTACTGTGGCGAGTATGGTTACCATTGAGTTCAAAAAAATACTCGGTAGGAGGTAATACCCCTCGGTTTTTGCCGTAACATGAGAGAGATGATTTGGGGGCCTCTGCGCCCTCCAGAAACGGAACAGTAATATCTCTCCCGGAAATGAACTCTTCGACTAACACGCCCATCGAGTACCTCTCAATGAGTGCTGGAAGTTTTACCTTTAGTTCCTCATAATTTTCCACGATGGAGTTGCGAGTGATTCCCTTGGAACTACCTTCATAATTGGGTTTGAGAATGGCAGGGTAGATGCACTGCAAATTATTTATCTGTCTTAAATCGGTGATCAAAAAAGAACGAGGTACGGGAATGCCCAAATTACCAACTACTAATTTGGTCAAATTTTTATCTAGGGTGATGGCACAGGTGTACGCATCGGAACCAGTGAAAGGGATGTCTAGCTGTTCAAATATTGCTGGGTAAAAGGCCTCACGAAAGCGACTGATTTTTCCTTCAGATGTATTGAAGATCAAATCGGGATTGAGTGCTTCCAAGCGAGCAATGGTCAATGAAGCTGGTCCACTAGTTTCTAACGGCTCGACTTCATGTCCTAGTGATTTTATTAAGCTAGTGATCGTCTCCACCGTTTCGGCGCTATCAAATTCGGCCTCATCTTCGTTGGCACTCCTTTTAAGATTGTGAGTAAAAACAATTTTCATTTTTCTCCTCGCTTGGGCGTAATACGTACGGGCATAATATATTAAGAGAACATATTAAGAGAGCATATAACTAAAGAGCACACATAAACAAAATAAATAAGACAATTATGTGGATAAGTTAAGATATTTCTAAAAAGATTTCAGAAAAAAATTTTTAAATAAAGAAAGAGTTCCCTTGCGTGAAAGTTTTCAGGGATTTATTATGATGATGGTTCATTTTAATCATCAGAAGTCGCCATAGGAGTTGCCGCTATGTCCAATATTTTCTGGATTGGATTGTTGATGGTTTTCGTCGGAGGGATCATGGCGCTCGCGGGATCAGCTATTAGCGGAAGCGATTGGATGTTATCTAGAATGCGCATGGGCATGGACAGAGGTATGGATGAAGGAATGGACAAAAAATTCGTTGGAATTTTTAGGTTTATTTTAAAGTGCCAGTATCCTCTGTTGCTAAGTGGAGTTGCAACTTTGTTTTTATTTTGTCTCTATTTGTTTTTTTCTCTCGATGCTGGCGGGTTTTTAGAGTTGCCTTTTCCGTGTGCCAATCTGTTCTCTGCAATGCCGCTCTCATTAATTTTTCCTGCTATTGTCAATTTCGCCAACCCTTCGCCAGTGACGTTTAGGTTGGATCACTTGAGCATCTTTTTTTTACTCATAATTTCAGCGATTTCACTACTGTCCCTGGTTTATGCGCAGGGTTATTTTAAAATGGGAAATTACGTTGGCAAAGCAAGTTCGCCGCTAAGTTTATCTCCAATTTTATCCGTTAACCTCCTCAAGAAACTGATGAGCTATTTTTTCTTGGTAGGATTGTTATTGTCTATGGTGTTAGTGGTTGCCAGCAACCACTTGCTGCTATTTATTTTGTTTTGGGAATTTATGTCAATTAGTTCTTTGGCGTTGGTTTTATACGATTATGAGAGGAAGAGTACACGCAAAAGCGCTTTTTATTATTTCTTGTTTACTCAGCTGGGAACTACGTTGATTTTAGCAGCATTAGCATTGATTTATTGGAAGTGTGGTTCTTGGGATTATAACGTTATCTCTGCTACTACTATTGATCCCGAGAGCAAGATGTTGATCTACATCTTATTGCTTCTGGGCGTTGGGAGTAAAGCGGGAATTTTTCCACTGCATATTTGGTTGCCGTATGCTCATCCGGTAGCACCTGCGCACATTTCGGCATTGCTTTCAGGCGTGATGATTAAAGTGGCGCTCTACATCTTTTTACGTTTCTACTTTTTATTACATGTTCAGTCATTGACGGTTGCGTATTTGGTGCTGCTATTGGGAGTTTTAAGTATCTTTTTCGGAGCGGTCTATTCTGTAGGACAGAACAATTTCAAACGATTGCTGGCCTATTGCAGCGTAGAAAATATTGGAATTATCTGGGTCGGTTTTGGGCTCTTCATGTTGGGGGATATTGAAAAAAATTATCTG
>JADGBS010000089.1:0-484 GCA_015231325.1 Oligoflexia bacterium
TGGAGGAGGGGGGCACTCACTGGCATTGATTGAATGGTTGCAAGAAAGAGGTGACTTTTTGCGACATGTAAAAATTATCGGAGTAGACCAAGATCCTGATGCGATTTCCAACGCAAAGATTATGATTAAGGATAAAGGGATTGCCGCTTGTGGATGTTTGGAATTACTCTGGAAAAACTTTGTAGAATTTCCTGAATATGTAAGGGAGAATTTACAACAAAAAACGGACCTAAAAAATAGTAGTGATCACCAAGGCATTTTTCAAGGGATTCTTTTGGATTTAGGGGTTTCTTCACATCAATTAGATTCAGCTAATAGGGGATTTTCTTTTCGGGATGATGGTCCATTGGACATGCGCATGAATTATCAAGATGACGAATTGGAATCTGCCGCAACTTTATTAAATAAGCTCAGTGAGAAAGAAATTGCAGATATTCTTTATAACTACGGAGAAGAACGATGTTCCCGAAAATTGGCCAGAGAG
>JADGBS010000089.1:525-14369 GCA_015231325.1 Oligoflexia bacterium
TGGAATAAATTCAACAGGCCGTTTAGAGGAAATAATTTTTAAGTGTTTTGCACGGTCGGGTAAAAAAGGAAAGAAAAAAACAGGCCGAATTCATCCTGCAACAAGAACGTTTCAGGCGTTGAGAATAGCGGTAAATAAAGAGCTTGATGTACTTACTGATGTACTACCGAAACTGTATGACTTATTGGCCCCAGGAGGAAGACTACTTTGCATTAGTTTTCATTCCTTAGAAGATAGAATAGTAAAAAATTCATTTAAAAAAATATTCGAAAATGATCAAGATAACTGCTCTATATTGACACGTAAACCTATAATTCCCTCAGAAGAAGAGGTTAAACGCAATCCCCGAGCACGAAGCGCCAAACTAAGGGTCTTAGAAAAACTTTAACAAGTCTCTTTCAAATATTTTAAAAATTTTGGCCGAAAAAAGATAGAATTACTTTATAGGCATAAAATATTTGATCATGGAGGATCAATAAGATGAAAGGGCGTTCGAAAAATTTAGACAGCTTGGATGGCATGGATGGCATTGGGGATTTTGGGGAAAACCTTGAAAATTATGAAGAGCACTATGAAGAGCGTCATAAAGGACACAAGGATAATAAAGGGGATAAAAGAGGAAGGGTTGCATTTAACGACGGAGGTTTGAAGCTCTTTCCACTAATATCTTCAATATCCTTAATATCCTCGGCATTTTTTCGAATATCATTATCATTTCGGAATTTTATTGCACGCATTAATTCTTTCGTTCATGGAGTTATAACCCAGATAAAAAGACTTTTTTCTTTCAGCGGAGTGGCAGAAGGGGTTAGATCGATAGTACAATTGGTGGGCAATTCTACGGTGTTACCCATATTTTTAACATTATTTTTGCTTTGTTTACTGGTAGTATTATTTCGCATGAAAAGAATAGAGTTGGATTATCGTTATTACGAGATAAAGCAGATGATTGCCAACGCATCAATAAAAAATAAAGAATTAAAAGCGCAAAGGGCCAACCTGCTCTCGGTAGAATCCTTAGGTATGATTGCAAAAAAATACAAAATGGATAGACCTAAGGATGAGCAGATATTGATCGTGCCATAAATTAAAGTGAAATAGAATGAAATAAAATGAAGAGAAATATTATAAAAGATAGGGATAAAATTGGATTCACCTTCATATTTTTTTGTATTTTATTTCTGTTAGTTTTAAGCAAGGCATTTTATGTGCAGGTGGTAATTAGGAAAAAATTAGTGTCATACGCTAATGGACAACTGATCAGAGAAGATATTGTCTATCCTAAGAGAGGTAATATATACGATCGAAGCGGTAATCCTTTAGCAGTAAATATTCAGAGTTATAGCCTATTTACAATTCCTCGTACTGATGAAGAAGCACAGACAGCAGAGTATAAAAAATTAGTCAAAATTATTCCTAAATTGAATTTGAGCGAAATTCAAAGAAAAGTGTATAAGCGGAATCGGTATACTTGGATAATTAGGAAAATTAAGCTCACGGATACTCAGATCAAGAATATAGAGGACTTGGAGGGAATATATATTTTACCGGAATCAGGTCGTTTTTATCCCAATCGAGAATTATTGTCGCAAGCTTTGGGATTTGTTGGGCTTGATAATGTAGGGTTATCTGGTGTTGAGTTTAAATTCGACAAGATATTAAGAGGAAATGCACGGGTTATTAAATATCTAAAGGATGCAAAAGGTAGACCAGTTAAATTTGAAATTGATCGTGCTGAAGAAATGGCAGGTGAGATTTTTCTCTCTATAGACAAAGAGTTACAATCTGTGGCCGAAAAATATTTAAAAGAAGCAGTGATTAAAAATCAGGCGTTGAAAGGAGGGATTGGCATTCTTGATCCTCATTCAGGGGAGGTTTTGGCCATAGCAAATTATCCTTCCTACGATCCTAATATGGCCGCCAGTTTCAACAGTGAATATAAACGATTACCTTTTATCACCGATCCGTTTGAGCCGGGATCAATGTTCAAAATTTTCACAGTAATATCTGCGTTAGAAAATAAAATTGCCAGACCCAATTCCTCCTACTATTGTGAGAAAGGCAAAATGAAGGTTGTTGATCATATAATTAATGAGGCCGAGAGCAACGAAAAATTTGAGTGGCTTACGGTAGAGCAGATTATTGAAAAAAGTTCCAATATTGGGATATCAAAAATTGCGTTTGATCTTACCTTTCCTTTATTAAGGAAGACGCTTAAAAAGTTTAATTTTGGAGAAAAAACTGAAATTGAGATTTCGGGAGAATCTAGGGGGATCATGACTAGTAAAGCGAACGTGGATTTATTGACCCTCAGTAACATCAGCTTTGGTCAGGGGATTGCGGTCACGGGTATGCAGATGTTATCAGCATATGCTGCTATTGCTAATGGAGGATATTATGTTAGGCCAACTATTTTACGAGTTAATGACCTTAATAAGGTTAAAAAGGAAAGAATTATTTCTCCGGAAGTAGCTCAAAGTGCTACTAGTATACTACAGAAGGCAGTTGAAGAAGGGACTGGGTTTAATGCAAAAATAAATTATTTTAAAATTGCTGGAAAAACCGCTACTGCCCAGAGACCCAATAAGGCGGGAGGTTATAATAACGATAGCTATATTTCTGGATTCATAGGCTTTCCAGTTAATGTAAAAAAAAATTTTGTGATGTTGGTTTATATCGAAGATCCTAAAAAGGGTGAATATTATGGGAATAAAGTAGCAGCTCCAGTATTTAAAGAAATAGCAAAACATATTCTCTATGAGAATCGATCGGAAAATATACTGGGAAATAAGTACGAACTTGAGATACCTAAGCAAGTAGCGACAACAGATAGTACCAGCGGTGAAGTCGAAGACAAAAGGGTTAGTGTAGTTAGTGCGAGAGATGATAGAGTAGGAGCTGATGTAGGTGTTAAAACAGGCATCGGAGCGGGTGTTATTGATGAAAAAGTTCCCAATTTCATTGGACTGGATAAATACTCTGCTCTTATTTTGGCCCAGCGTACAGGGTTAAAAATCGAGGCAAAGGGTATCGGGATAATAGTTGCACAAAAACCCAAGGCGGGGTTAGATTTTGCTACGGCGACTTTTGATGATGAAAAGGAAAGGACGATCGAACTGCAGTTAGAACCGCCAAATATCTACTAGGGATAGACAATAGCGATAGACAAAAATTTTTTGGAATGTGAAATGAGAAAGTTTAAGGATTATTTAAGATGGATATCGCTCCAATCGGAGGTGTCTGTTGATTTATTATCGGACATTTTTTTGCATAGTGGCCGTGGTGGGCACGGGAATATTTTTGAGAGCAAGGAAGAAATTGAGATATTAAAATTTTTAAATGTAACGGATATTGAATGGTCACTAAATTCATCAAAAATACGTTCAAAGACAATGTTTTTTTATCATTTGCGACAGGGCGATGCTCCATTTAAAACATTACTTAGAAGGTTGGAGCAATGTAGTCTTGAAAATTGTAATCTGGATATCGTTCTTACCATAAATGACAATGATAGCGAAGATACTATTATTGATAACGGTGCTAGAACACTCAAGCAAAATTTTCCGCGATTGAAATTAATGATAGTCAGGGAAGAGTTTTTTTTAGAATTGCAATCGTGCTTGTTGCAATCGCTATACAGAATCAACTGGAACCAAAAAAGATTAGTGGGAATTACTGGGACCAACGGAAAAACGACGACTACTTTCCTGGCGAAGCAGATAGCAAATTTATTAGGAAATAGAGCAGCAGCACTGGGAACTTTGGGGGTTTCCTCTGCCGAAAATGAAGGATTTTGTGAGCTAGAAAGTGGTTTGACCACGCCGCCTTTTATTGAATTATATAAGACATTGTATAGGTTATATGAAATCGAAAATCATGATCTATGTTTCATGGAAGTGAGTTCACATGCTATTTCCCAGGAAAGAATTTATGGTATGAAATTTGATCTGGTGGCCTGGACCAGTTTCGGAAGGGATCATTTAGATTTTCATTTGACTATGCAAGCGTATTTCGATTGCAAGTTATCATTAGTCTCTTACTTAAAAAAAGGTGAACATAAGTTTTTTATTCCTTGGAATGAAAATCAATTACAGGAAAAAATATCAAAGACTTCACTAGTATCATTATCCCATCCATTAGAAGATTATGGTATGAGTTGGATGGATGAAAAATTTCCTGAATTTTTGAAAAGTGAATTTAATAAGAAAAATTTTGAATTGGCGTTACAGATAAATTATTTTTTGAATTTTGGAGAAGATTTTAGAGATCGTTTTTTGAATAAATTTAAACAACAACTGCAGTTAGAACAAAATATTCATAAGTTGAAAGCAGCAGAGGGGAGATTTGCTATATATAAATTTCGGGATAAGCAGGATAAGCAGGGTGAGCGTGAAAAAATAGAAAAAATTGTCGTTATTGATTATGCGCACACTCCTGATGCACTAGAAAAAATTTGCTTGGGTATTAGAGAGGTGTTTCCTGGAAAAGATTTAGTTTTGCTATTTGGTTGTGGCGGTGAACGGGATCACGGGAAACGCCCACTGATGGGGGAAATAGCTCAACGATATGCCAACAAGATTTATTTGACCTCAGACAATCCACGTTCAGAGGATCCAGACTTCATTATTAGTCAAATACGTAGTGGAATATCAAAAACTTCGATTCCTATAGAGGTGATCGTTGATCGCAAAATGGCAGTGAGATCTGCCTACAGCGGCATGGATGAAAATCAGGTGTTACTGTTGGCCGGCAAAGGCCCAGAACCGTACCTATTGATTAAAGGTGTGAAGTACGAATATAGCGATTTACAAGCAGTGACGGATGCCGCATCAATGGATGTCTAGTAAGGGAGTTTTTAAGCAATGCAGGAGAAAGATAATGTTGAATATTTCTTTGCTAGATAAATTAAAGCAGTTGGGTTATATAGAGCGCATTTTTTTTAATGGAGAGGTGTGCCAAGAATTTATCTACTGTAAAAGGGAATATAATAGCGTTTCTACTGATTCTAGAAATTTTAATGATGGGGAAATTTTTTTAGCGCTGGATGGAGAAAAATTTAGAGGGATAGATTTTTTGGAAGACGTTTTAGAGGCAAAGGCAGATTTGGTGGTATTTAATGCGGATGATTTGTTAGTTGATAGAATCGTTTTTTTGTCAAAAAAATATTCCTTTTGCACTTTTGTTTCTACTAAAAATACTGTGTTTTTTTTGCAACAGATGGCCTATTTGTATGCTCAAGAATGGCTAAATCTAGGAAAAGAACAAAAAAAGGAAAATGTTCATAAAAACAAGCGAATTATTGGTATTACCGGTACTAATGGGAAAACGACAAGTAAGGAGATGTTATTCCACTTTTTAAATAGCGTTTTTCCCGGCAAAGTGCTGGCAACAGAGAAAAATTACAATAATCATCTGGGAGTGCCAAAGACATTACTATCTTTAAGGTCAGAGCATGATTACGCCATCATCGAGATGGGAAGTAACCATCCAGGAGAAATAAAAAAATTAGTTGAAATATCGAATCCACAGGTAGGGATTATAACTAATATCGGCGACGGCCATTTGGAATTTTTTATCGATAGGGAAGGCGTTTTTCAGGAAAAAAGAATATTATTTGATGCAGTAATGAGTGATACTGCCTATAAAAGAATTTTTGTTTTGAATTATGGTGACCCTTTTTTGCGAAGTCTTGTTGAAAATCGTGCAGAAGATATTTCTTCCAGAATAGTGGCATTTCAGGTGTTTAGCGAGGGTAGTGAAAAACAGGAGAGGGCCGATATCCCCACCAATATTGATATAGTTAGATGTTTTTATTGCGAAAAAGGTAGCGAGAGCTCTATAGTGGTGAAAGGTAATAATAGTCCAGGGGGAGAGGGTGGCAAAGATTTTCTACTGAAAAACAGTAATATTGTTGGAATTCATAATTTTACTAATCTGGCCGCTGCTTTTCTCTTGGCAAAAGCATTGATTGAGACTGATATAGTCTTCCACAAAATTAAGCAGACAGTAGAGCGTATGCGAGAGGCGGCAAATACCTTTATTTCTCTAAATAATAGATCGCTATGGGTAAACATGGATTTTTCCGATGACGAGAAGTCTGTTGCGTCGAAATTTTTTTATTTGGATGCCTATAATGCAAATCCCTCTTCAATGTCGGCAGCGTTAATCGCGATTGTTTCTCATTTAAGCGAAAAAAAGGTGGATCCAAAAAATCAGTTTTATGTGCTTGGAGATATGAATGAACTTGGAGAGAGTACGTTTTTGCGACACCAGGAGATAGGCAAATTGATTAGTGAACTTGGGATAATGGGGGTTGCTTTTATCGGACGCTTTTCTTCCTACTATCTGCAGGGGTACCGAGATCATCATGATGGATGCTTTGTTTGCGTAGATAAAGAAGAGTTTAAAAAGAAGTATTGGCGCGCCATTATAGGTCGATATCAATATTTTTTTATAAAAGGGAGTAGGTCGTTGCAATTAGAAACGCTGTTGGATATACCCGAATTATCGCTTTGCCAAATGTAACAAGGCGGGAGTAATTACTATGCTGTATCATTTTTTTTACCATCTGACCCACCAATATTCGTTTTTTAATATTTGTAGGTATATAACATTTCGCTCGCTTGTGGCCTTTTTGCTTGTTTCACTACTTTTCATTCTGTGTGGAAAAAAATTTATTCTTTTTGTGAAAAAAAAGCAATTTGGGCAGGTTATACGAAATGATGGTCCATCCGCTCATCTAAAAAAAGCAGGGACGCCTACTTGTGGAGGCGTTTTAATAGTTGCCTGTGTTTTGATGGGGGTACTGATTTCGGGAAATTTTTTTTCCCCACCGCTGCTAGGTACGTTGACGATTGTGGTATCATATTTTTTGCTGGGTTTTTTTGATGATTATTCGAAGATCAGTAAAAAAAATTCCAAGGGGATCTCGGCAAAAGGAAAACTATTATGGCAATTTCTTACGGCATTAATAGTGATTTGTTTTTTGGCAAGCATTGGGGAGATAAATACTTATCTGTATTTTCCGTTCGCAAAGGGTTGGATTGCTGATTTGGGTATTGGATATGTATTTTTTGCGGCGTTGGTTATAGTGGGTTCAAGCAATGCAGTGAATTTGACCGATGGGCTAGATGGGTTAGCGATTGGCTCAGTTATAATTAGCGCTACAACTCTAGGAATTTTAAGTTACGTTTCTGGTCATAAAGATATCGCAAATTATTTGTACATTCCCTACGTTGAACATGTGGGGGAGTTGGCCGTTTTAACTTCTGCAATCGTTGGTGCAGGGGTTGGTTTTTTATGGTTCAATGCACATCCAGCGGAGATATTTATGGGGGATGCAGGATCTTTGCCACTAGGAGGTGCTTTGGGAGCGGTGGCGGTCTTTACCAAGAATGAGTTTTTATTTGTTATTATTGGTGGAATATTTGTGATAGAGGCACTTTCCGTCATCATTCAAGTGGCATCATATAAATTGAGAAAAAGACGAGTTTTTAAGATGGCCCCAATTCATCACCATTTTGAGCTATCTGGATGGCCAGAATCTAAAGTGATTGTGCGGTTTTGGATAATAAGCATCGTATTATCAATTCTTAGTTTAGCAACGTTAAAAATCAGATAAGATTGTTTTTTTATTTTTAGGTTTTTAAAATAGGGGTTAGTTAGTGGAACGATTTAGACAACGAAAAGTTTTAATAGTGGGAATTGGAAGGACTGGGTTTGCGTTGTTAAGTTTTTTTCATCAACTGGAGTGTGAAATCAAGATCACGGATGTTAAACCGATCTTTGAGTTGAACAAAGAGATAAAACGAATAAAAAAATTTAAACCTGTTCCAGAGATGGCCTTTGGTGAACATAGAGATGAGGATTTTTTAGACGCAGATATAATCGTTTATGGGGTTTCAGTTAATCCCAAGCTACCGCAGTTAGAATTGGCACGGAGTAGGGGAAGAGATGTTTTTGGACAGCTAGAACTCGCTGATATGCTATGCAAGAAACCGGTTATTGTTGTTGGTGGGAGTTTTGGTAGGACAACTGTGGCGCACATGATTGGGCATACGCTAAAAATTGATGGAAAAAATGTTTTCGTTGGTGGTTCAAGTGATAATCCTTTTATTAATCTTTTTGTGAATGGGCAGGACAGGAGCGTAGACTACGTAGTCTTGGAAGTTTCAGCGGAGGAACTTCAACAGTATGGTGGTTTGAAGCCAGTGTTGGCCGTATTGACTAACATTGATGATCGATATTCAGAGGATAGATTTAAAAACTTTGCTGATTATTTAGATACAACGTTGTCTGTGAGTAGATCGTTAGGATTGGATAATTTTTTTGTGGTTAATTTTGATAAGCTTTATGCACCCAAGGGTAATTTGAGTGGGGCAGCATTGTTTAGCGATGTTAAGGGGCAGATCTATTGGTATTCCCGCAAGTCTTTTATCGGTCAAGGAGTTTCCGACTTAGTCAGGGGTAGCCATTTTCATGATCGGAGAATTCACTCTAATATTAATTATCATTCTGAATTCAAAGTCTCTAAAATGAGAATAATCGGTGAAAATAATCGAGAAAATCTTTTGGCAAGTATTACTGCATGTAAGGCCTTGAATATTTCCGATGATGCTATCCAGACGTGTATTGAAAAGTTTCCAGGAATTCCGCATCGAATTGAGTTTGTGATGGAAAAAAACGGGGTTTGTTTTTATAACGATTCTAAATCTGAAAGTATGGACGAGATGTTGATAAGTTTGGAAGCGTTCAGGGGGGAAGTGATATTGATTGCGGGAGGAAAAGATACCGAACAAATATATGATCCATTTTTTGATGTGTTGAAGAGGAAAGTACGGGTGTTGGTTTTAGTCGGAGAGAGCAAAGAAAAAATAAATCGCTGTATTGGTGATGCCACACAAACTTTTTTGGTTGGCTCTTTCGAAGAATCTGTTTTATTGGCGTATCAAAAATCGCGAACAGGTGATGTGATTCTTTTGTCACCTGGAAATAAAAGTACAGATATTTTTAGAGATTTTGAGGAAAGGGGAAATTATTTCAAAAAATTAGTTTATCAATTGTGATATCAATTGTGACTATTCTGTGGCCAATCATGATTGGTCCATTGGGTAGTTAATGATGACCATTATATGGGGGATGGGCATTGAGTAATAATTTTAACAATAGCAAAGCAGGTAAGGTAGCAATTGTTTCCGGCTCGCCAGATGAAAGGACTGTTAGGTGTTTGCTGATATTAGTACTGGGTTTGATATCTTTGGGAATAATAATGGTTTATTCCTCAAGTTTTATATATGCACGTGAAGTACTAGGGAGTTCAAAGTATTTTTTTGTCCGACAGTTGCTGTTTGCTGGTCTGGGATTAGTGATCTTGTTCTTTGTTAGTAAGTTGAAATTTAATTTTTTTTATAAGCATGGTTCTAAAATAGGTATATTGTTTTTTTTATTGTTGATTATGACTTTTATTCCAGGGATTGGTACCCAACTGAAAGGTGCCCATAGATGGATTCGCTTTGATCATTTTTGTTTCCAACCGGGAGAGTTTATTAAGTATGCCTTACTTTTTCCAGTGATATACCTTTTTGAAAATTTTTATTCAATGAAATTTAAGGATAGATTGAATTATATTTTAATGATTGTTTTTCCATTGATTGTCTTGATATTGCAACCTGATTTTGGAATGTTTGCTATTTGCTTGGCAGTTATGGCGTTTGTGTGTTTTTTAAGTTCCTTCCCCAGAAAAATACTTTATTCTTTTCTTACTTCTGCCTTTGGCGCCGCGATTTTTTTAATTTTTGTTTCTCCATATAGAGTGCAAAGAATTTTGACTTTTTTAGATCCGTGGAAAGATCCTCAGAAAACTGGTTTTCAAATCATTCAATCATATTTGGCCTTTGCTAATGGGGCCATATGGGGTAAGGGGATTGGAAATAGCGACGAAAAATTGTTATATTTACCGGAGGCGCATAACGATTTTATTTTTAGTGTTGTGGGTGAGGAATTGGGTTTTATAGGAGTGGCATTCCTGGTTTTTACCTTCATAATTTTGGCATATCTGGGCCTTAAACTGGCGATTAGGGCGCAAAATCGGATATCGATGATATTTATTGCTTCAGTTACGTTTATTATTTCTACGCAATCATTTTTGAATATGGCGGTGGTGTTAGGATTGATCCCTACCAAAGGACTTAATTTGCCCTTTATTAGTTATGGTGGATCATCATTGATTTCCAATTGTTGTGCTGTTGGTCTGATGGTATCTGCTTTCAGGATGCATTTGGACCAAGAGGGAGCGTGAAATAAAAATGGATGTTAAGAACAACTTAGTTGCTATTGCTGCTGGCGGAACTGCTGGGCATATAAACACTGCTTTTGCTATTGCTGATAAATTTCTCCAAAACGGTTTTAGCACATCTCTTTTTACCGGAGTAAGGCATCTTGACTACAAACTTTATGGAGATTTTTGTGCATCTCTTAAAGGAGGGACAGAAGGGACCTTGGATGCGGTGCGGGTTGTCCATTTAAATACTAGTCCATTGAAATACCGCAATCCAATCAAGATGGTCATTTCATTTTTTAAAAATATTTTAGTTTTTCTCAATGTTTTATTCATCTTTATTCGTAAAAGACCGATGGTCGCAGTTGGAGCAGGTGGGTATGTTTGCGGGCCTGTTTTAGTAGCGGCCTATTGTATGAGAGTTCCTGTATTTATTATCGAACAAAACTCTGTACTGGGTTTTACTAACAAGGCATTGTCTTTTTTTGCGAAAAAAATATTTGTACATTTCACCAATACTCGCGGAATTCCCAAAATTTTCCTGTCGAAAGTTATAGTGACAGGAAACCCCATCAGAAAAGAAATTATAAAATCTGTTTGTACATGTGCGCTAGCACAGGCACAAACACAAGAACAAAGATTGAATCTTTTAGTTTTTGGAGGCAGTCTAGGTTCTGCTCCGATCAACGATTTGTTAATTGATTTCATCGAGCAAACAGAGAGCGTCGAAAAGATGCAGGATGAGGTTGCCGTAAAATTGTCTATTAGGCATCAAGTGGGAAAAGGTTACGAACGGGCACCTAAATGTATATTAAAAGTAAATACATATCAGCAGCAAGAGTATTTTGATAGAATTAGTGAAGAGTATAGTTGGGCGGATATAATTATTTGCCGTTCTGGGGCCAGCAGCATTTCTGAGTTACGAGTGGTAAAAAAAACAGTGATATTGATTCCGTACCCTCATCACAAAGATAGACATCAGTACTTTAATGCTGTGGAACTAAAGGCGGAAGCGGCGTTTCCAGTGTACGTTGAAGACTGTATGTCACTTCGGAATAATAATTTTGAAAAATTGATTGAGATTTTTAGAAAGTCGTATCTTTTTAAGTATGATGTTAAGTTTGACAGAACTACTTCTTCCGCAGCACCTATCGCGCGTCCGGATTTGGATGATGTTGTATGGCCGGAAGAGGCCATTTATGGAGAGATTTGTAAATATGTTTAGCGCGATGAATTTGTCAAAGAAGGATATAAAAGTTCATTTTGTGGGAATAGGTGGAATCGGAATGAGCGGTATTGCTGAAATACTGCTACATCTTGGGTGTTGCGTATCTGGATCTGATATATCTGAAAACCAAAATACTGCAAAATTGAGAGACCTTAGGGCGGAGATTTCTATAGGCCATAGAGCAGAAAATATTCAAGGGGCCACTGGGCTAGTTTACAGTTCTGCCGTTGATTTGCAAAACAATCCAGAAATTATTTCAGGACACAAAAAAAAAATTCCTCTGATAAGAAGAGCGGAAATGCTAGCGCTTCTAATGCGTTTAAAATACGGAATAGCTGTAGCAGGGTCGCACGGAAAAACTACTACGACCAGTTTTTTGGCAACCATTTTGTTTGAAGCAAAAATGGATGCAACTCATGTTATTGGAGGAATTGTCGAAAATTTAGGTGGTCACGCCCGGATGGGTGATGGTGATTTGCTTGTTGCCGAGGCCGATGAATCTGATGGTTCTTTTTTATTATTAAGTCCGATGATCTCTATTATCACGAATATTGATGATGACCATCTTGATTACTATAAAAGTAAGACAAAATTAGTAAATGCCTTCGTCAACTTTGCTAATAAAGTTCCTTTTTATGGATGTTGTATTTTGAATATTCATGACGAGGATAGCATAAGGGTATCTTCTAGAATTAATCGTCCTTTAATTACTTTTGGAATAGAGTGCGAAGGAGACGATGTATCGAAAAATTTTTCGGTGAATTATTTGGCAAGAAATGTTCGTTATTTGCCAGACGGTGCGTTGTATGATCTTTATCATGATGGAAAGTGCATCTTTGCAACAAGGATTATGATTCCAGGAAGACATAATGTGCTGAATTCGCTGGGTGCCATTGCTGCTGCGCACCAACTAGGAATTGAATTTGAAGTTATTTTGGAAGCGGTGAAGAAATTTAAAGGTGTTTCCAGAAGATTGGAGTTATTGTATAAGCGGAAATTTCCTGAGAGGCAAACGGAAATTGTGATTATTGATGACTATGCCCACCATCCAACAGAAATTGCCAATGCAGTAGAGACAACGAGGAAAATTAGTACGGCATTAACAAATCAACGATCAAAAATTGTAGTAGTTTTTGAACCGCATCGATATACTCGGACGATGCTTTGTTGGGATAAGTTCTTGCATTGTTTTAATTATGCCGACGAAGTATGTATCCTTCCTATTTATGCCGCAAGCGAAAAACCGATTATGGGGATCGATTCGGTAAAATTAGTTGAGGATATTAATATAGTTCATCCTCAAATGGCCAAGTATTTTGATTATTTTTCGAAAATTGAAGAACTGGTTTTCAATTCTCTAGCAGGCCCCTCAACACTAACAGATCATGATAAAGTAGTTTTTTTATTTTTAGGAGCGGGGTCAATTGGAAAAAACGTTCGTGAACTGGTTAAGTCAATTTCTGAAAAATTCAAAACTTAAAAGTCGGTTGATATCCCAATTGTAGGGGGGTATAATTTTTTCATGAGTATTGCTGTATTACTTATCAGTATTGCTGCATCTGCTGGTTTATTGTTGGCCCCCGCGCAAGCATCTGCTTATGATCTAAAACTTGTTACCTCCAAAAAAATCGAACGATTATTCGATTCCTCTGAAATTAAGTCAAGAATATTCTTTGGTAATTGTCCTGTGAGGTTGACGAGTATTCTTACATCAAATTTGGTGGATGAGTTCAAAGTTGGAATGTCGCTAATGGATGTCAAAAAGAAAATACTCGAGGAAAATTTACAGAAAAAAAATTTCATTTCTTTATATAATATAAAATATAATCCTTTAGCTCAGCTATTGGAATTTTTCTATGATTGCCCGGCCCCTTTGAGCAGAGTATCTGTTTATGAAAGAGAATGGAGTGAACTGTATAGAGCAATTTTAGGGAATAATGGCAAGTTATATGATCCTACTTATGAAATTATTTTGCGCGAAGAAAAAAAATTAAATCAAGAATTACCGGTATTGGCGCTCCCCTTAGGGGAAGTTGATAAAAGTTTACAGTCGCAGATCACAACTATAATGAAGGGGACAAAATTTAAATACAAGAACTTTATTACAGAATATCTAATTAACCAAGACAAAGAGTTGACTATCATTCTTTCTTACAATGGTTCACCAATTACTACTTTTTTTGGTTCAAATGTTTGGGAGCAAAAGATCTATAAGCTCGAGAGAATAATTGAGTATTTAAGGTCAAAGCTAAACCCTTATTACTCATAACAGTACTGACGTCAGCGAAATCTGCATTGATCAATCCGGTATGATTAATTAGGTCTGATATACCTCTCACC
>JADGBS010000008.1:0-29842 GCA_015231325.1 Oligoflexia bacterium
ACGTATAGGCGTCGGTCGCCATTGAAAGGTAATGTCCATAAGATAACCTCCAAAAAAATTTAATATTAACAATTAAGTGTACTTACGCAAACTATAACTCTATTTGTGCTTGGTTGCAAATATTTAGTAAAATTTATAAATTATCTTACTTTTTATTATTTGATATTACTTGATATTAACTGATTGTTTTGATACATTTCGAACAAAACAAAAGGGAAGATATATAGATGAATGTCTTACTAATTAATCCCTACTGTACTGTTTTTGCATCTGCTGGTCATTTCAAAGATTTTTTAGTACCAATGCCACCCATCGCTTTGGCATATTTAGCGGCATATTTAGAAAAGGAAAATATTTCCGTTGGTATTCATGACGATTTCCTTCACCAAGGTGATAATGAGAAAATCATTAAGTTAATAACGGAAAATTATCCCGCCGTGATTGGCATCCCAACCTTTAGCGCTTCGCTGATGTACCGTGTTTTTGAAATTGTGGCAATAATCAGAAAGTATTCTCCTAATACCTTGGTTGTTTTGGGAAATATCCACGCTAATATTTTTGATCAGGATTTACTATTAAAACAGCAAGCGGATGTAATTGTATATGGTGAAGGAGAAATAACCTTCGCTGAATTGGTGCAGGCCCAGTTGCATAGCAATGGTTGTCGCGGGCATCAGTACTGGAAGGACATAAGAGGTATATCTTATTTGGACAATGGGCAATTTATAAAAAATCCTGCTCGTCCGTTTATTGAAAATTTGGATGTTTTGCCCTTTCCTGCTTGGCATTTATTACCAATTTTTGAGTATGATACTTTTAATTTTGCCAAGATACAAATGCCAGCACTATTAATATCAGGCTCTCGGGGATGCAATTTTAAATGCTCCTTTTGTTCTCTAATTGTAAGCGGCAACCATCGTCGTGTTAGAAGTGCTAAAAGCATCGTAGATGAAATGGAGTTTTTTCATAAACGATATGGCATTCGGCAATTTTCTTTTGTGGATCCAATGTTTCCAGGCAGTCTTGAAGAAGCAGTTCAATTTTCCAGTGAGATTATTGCTAGAGATTTACATAAAAAAGTTATCTGGATAACAGAAATAAGAGTAGATCTTGTAAGCAGGCAATTAATAATTCCGCTTAAAAATGCCGGATTGAGATTATTAATGTTAGGAATAGAGACGATCAATGATAAAAGCAATCAACAACTAAAGAAAAATATAACGAATATAAATACTTTTAAAGCTATACAGATTTGTAAAAAGGAGGGTGTTGCCACTACTGGATTTTTTATTTTGGGAATTCCCGGGGAGAGCAAATCCGATATATTTCGTACAATAAAGAGTGCTTGTATGGGAAAGTTGAATTATGCTAAGTTTAATATATTCTGCCCATACCCTGGAACCTTCGCTTACAAAAAATTGCTGCAGGATAAGCAACTGAAAATCGAACTAATAGATAACTGGAACTGTTATACTAGTTTTCCTAACCGGAAATATCCTCCAGTGTATAAGTACAACAACACTGATATCGATGAAAATAAATTATTTAAATATCAATATATTGGGACTATCCTGTTCTACTTAAGACCGGATCGGATGTTAACTTTGATTCTTAAATTTGATCGTCATGATTGGTTGATATTGTTTCGACATTTTAAAAATAATTTTGTAAGTTTATTTAAATGATAGAGCTATTTTTATTCAAATTTCTCACCCATTTATATAATATTTATCCTTTTATAGTTTTTGCTTTATTCGTTATTTTGCTTGTTTATTTTATAGTGAGGATTTTTAGACCTTATTTAACAAAGTGGTACAATCAGTTTGTTCTCATTCAGGTTGCTTTCATTTTAGTCTTTTTTCTTTTTATATCATTGTTAAAGAATACTTTTTTTGCCTTCGATAATCCACCAATAGTTGAAGGGAATGTTGTGCGTTTGCAATATATGTTTTTGCAAAATTCATATTTGGCCGAAAAGTATCATCAACTTTTACTTGGTTTTAGACACTATTATATGTCCATGGTGGTAAACACTAATTACTCCGCTCTTTCATCAGAACTAGCTAATTATTCAAAAGATATTTTTGCCGCAATCATTGAAAACAGTGCATTTAATGGTGTATATAACGATTATTCGTTAGGTGACGCCGTGTTGTTAAATTTTTTTGCCGGCAATTATAAAATCTATGTGATATTTACCAACACTCTTTTGCTTCTTTTTGTTTTTATTTTTTGCAAATTGTATCGATTGAAAAAAAATAAAATTATTATACTTTTATTTTTGATTTCTCCATTTTGGAATTTAACAACCAATCTATGTAACGGTGAGGTGTCTTCACTGCTTTTTGTTTTATTAGCAGCAATCATTTATAAATTGGAAATAAATATCGTTTGCAAATTTTTATTCCCCATAATTTGCTTTGTTTTTGCGGTGTACTGCAAACTTGAAATGATCGCCGTAGTGCTTCCACTTATTTTCTTTTGTATGAAATATTTATTAAAAAACTATTCCCTGAAAACAAAAAATAAGTATCTAATGTTTGGTTTATTAATCTTGGCAATTTTATTTATCTTGCCAATTATGTACGCTTTTTTAAAAAGAACCGCTATTAATATGTTTATGTGGTTTATCATAATGGATGGCCTGAGCGTTAATGGAATAATTATTAACTGTGCATATATTTCATGGTTAATATATCTAACTTATTGCTATCGCCATACGATTAGCTCTTGGCCGATATTGAAATATTTAATTGCAGGAATTCTTCTTTATCAATTTGGTTTATGCATTCAAATGCATTTATGTGAGCATTTTGGACGTTTTTCTAAATTAAGTATTTCTTACGCATTTTTATTATTGGCATCTACCGTTATTCTCAGTTCAAAGAACATATATAGAATCATTACAGTAATGACATTAATTCTAATAATTGAAGTTAACACAGTGTTTTTGTATGGAGGTATAAAAAATGAGTATAGATTATTTGATGATAATTATTCACAAATGATGGGTTTCTTGCGTGAAAAAATAGATAGTAAAAGTGTGGTTATAACCTATGGTCACAATAACGATGAAGTTTTTAGAATAAATAATTTTGTCAATCATATATTCCAACTAATGCTTGATCATGTTGTGGTGATACCCTCTTGGGTATTTACTTTAGAGGGGGTGAAAAAACTACCTGATCATAAAAAAATTGTTTTCATGGAAACGTATTTTAATCGGGGAAAAATAGTTTCTAGACAAAATCAAAAGATTAATTTTATTGGGGAGTATCATCAATCTAACTATATCTCCTTTACAAGAAATAATCATAAGCTAGAAATACTTCTTAGTAAATTTGAAAGCATAAACGATCCAAAGCTTATTCAAATACAAAATACTATAGCAGAAACAATTGCAATGGCCAGGAACCATTATCTTAACGGTTATAAGAGATAAATTTTAAAAGGTACAGAGGAACGGATTTGATCTTTACAGTTCTGAAAATTTTTAAAAAATTTCGATAATTAAAATAAAATTTTAAATAACCCTTCAAATGCAACCACATTAAATCTCTTTGTTCTAATTTGTCATTTATAATTGTATAATCGCTTGATTGGGTATCATATTTTGACCAATTAAATGTTTTGATCCTACCATTATGTTGCAATTCCTGCGCTAATTTTGTTCCCGGAAATGGAGTAAAGATGGTAAATAAAGCAAAACCCAACTTCAATTTTGAGGCGAATTTAATGGTATTCGAGATAGATTTCTTATCCTCAAATGGCAGACCTAAAATAAAAGATGATATTGGTATAATGCCTATCGAACGAATCAAATTTACCATTTGTGAGGTCATCTGATTATCATATCTTTTATTGATGGCATTTAAATTTTCTTGATTACTTGTTTCTAAACCCAACATGATCACTTGACAACCGGCGGACTTCATAATTCGTAACAGTTTTTCATTTAGACAATCTATTCTAGTGCTGCATGTCCAGGATATCTTTTTATGAAGACCTTCAGCTATCATGGCCTGGCAAATTTCAATTACATAATTTTCATCATAGGTAAAGGTATCTGATGAAAATGATAGTGATCGTACCTTGTATATTTCTATTAACCATTTTATTTCTGAAATGATATTGCTTACAGCTCGTTTACGAACTTTAGTTTCTAAAACACGACAGCAGAAGGTACAAGCGAAGGGACATCCTCTAGTGACGGTAATAAAAAGTTCATGTGTGCGAGACTTGAAATAATTCCAGGTATAATTATTTAAATTATATGTTTTTAATTTAAAAAGATCCCATGCTGGGAATGGCAAACTATCTAAATCCACATAGGAAACAGGAGGGTTGGTAATTACTTGTCCGTTTTGTCTGTACGATATGCCTGCTACTTGAGCAATCTTAGCTATTTCATAATTTGTTTCTAAGATCTGTATTATAGTATTTTCCCCCTCCCTTATAACTGCAAGATCGAAAGCTGAAAATTCTTCTAAGGTTTGTTGAGGAATCATAGTCGCATGTGGTCCGCCAATCACCGTTTGAATTTTTTTATCGATATCTTTTACTATTTGCGCGCAAATAGATGCTGCCATAACAGTTTTAGTGTAGGCAGTAAACCCCACTAATTCCGGTTGAAAATCTAGAATCTTTTTTTTAAAGGCATCATAAGAAGGGTTTATTTCTCCATCAAAAATTTCAACCGTATAATTATTTTTTAACAATACTGCCGCAATGGATGCCAACCCAATTTGTGGAGGAATAAAAGCAGGTGACATATTTTGATTCTTATATACTGGAATAACCAGCAATACTTTTCTTTTCATATTTCAGACTCCCTCATTGTACGTAAGATGGCAATGCAGCTCAGTTCTCGTTAATACATGTAATAACGGATGTTCGCGTATGTCAATATTCCCGAATATAGTCTTCCTCATAATGATTACGGGTTCGTCAGACTTCGGACTCATCGCCTGCGACGTACTAACAGTACGCCTCGGCGACTCGCCTTGTCTTCCTGCCCGTAATCATTATGTGGAAGACTATAGTTTGGCCTGTTGAAGTAAGTTATATTTTTATTTTTATTCTTATTCTTCTCTTATCGTCTCATTCTTGATGGATTTTCCATTCCTATCAATGGTCGCGATGATACGTCAACCACCATCTCCGCAAAAGCGCGTGCTGCCGCTTCTACTCCATCTATTTCTCCTGTTAGGTATGCACCACCAAAGTTTGTTTCGGTTGGTGGTCCGAAATATTTTACCAAAGTCACTCGTGCTGTTTTCAATGCATGGTCTAGGGCCAACACTGATTCTGCAGGAGGAGCAATCAGATAGGCCATTGCCGCACCTAAAGTTAATCCACTTTGCGCAGAAAGATAGTGGCCTATACTAGGAATAACGTGAGGAAAAAAACTTATCCCCTCATGCCCTTCTATTCCGTAGAAGCATATCTCTTCGTCAAGTGCACGACGTAACGCCAACAATCCCTCCGTGACGTGATCAGGATCAGTGGCCGCCAATACTCCCATAATTTCGCCAGACACGGGACCGGAGGCGTGAGCGGAACCCGCATAAAATGACTTGGCATATACTACCTCTACTGGCGAAAACTTAGTAGCGTGATCTAGCGCTGCATACATGGAGTCATCTTGATCACAAGTCACTATTCCTACCGAGCGATGATGTTTTTTGCATCCTAATTCTTTGGCCAAAAAACTATCTATCTGAGGAATGACTCTACAGGATAAAAGTTTAGGCCTAATTGGAAATAGTTTCATATCACGCCTCCATGCCCACAGGCAAATGCCTTTTTCAATATTCTTACTGCTTCCATTGATGCTTCGTGTGGTAATAAACCTAACTTTCTCACATTGGAGACACAATTTTTCTCAGCGTTGTCTTGGTCTAATTTCGGTCCATAGGCAATATAAATAGAAAGAGAATCTCCAGTTCCAAGTCCTGGCCTTTCCCCCACTAAAATTAGTGTCGCCTTGGCCTTTAAAACAGTTCCTATTTGATCTTGCACACCCACCCGTGCAAATTTCACGAAGAGATTCGGTCTGCCGATAACAAAACCTGCTGCCTGTAAATCTCGCTCGAGGCAAGGCAGCAGCTCCGCAAGGTTCTCCCTGACCGCCCACGCAGAGAGTCCGTCTCCCACGATAATTTGGATGTCAGCGTTCTTGCTTCCGTGTAACTCCAAAGGGCGTAGTGATTCTACGGCCAAGCGCCTGCCTTTTCCAGGAAAGAGAAGATAATCTTCTCTTTCGTTGCATAAAGTTTTAAGTGACAAGAGATTGAACGTGGATAAAAATTCATCCGAAACCTCACTATAGACTGCATCTTTAGCGATAGCATGATCCGCTCTCATTTTTAAATAAGTTTCTGTTTTATACCTGGTGCCAGCGCCGGTTCTACCTACTGCTATTTTTGATGGTGTCGCTTTTAATAAACGATCTCGCAGCAACTCATGGGCAACTATCGATGAATTTTTCGGGCCATCCTTCGTGCCATCTTTCGGGCCAACATTCTGGACATTCTTCGGACCCTTCAAGGTTGAGGAATTCAACGATTTATGTCGAGAATAATAATCAGGATCTCTTAACCATCTGGCCACGTTACGAGTATGGTCATCAATTTTATCTTCACTATGTTTCATATTATTTTTCGCTCCACTTAATTAACCTATGGTAATCCAAATGCATCAAAAACAGTGGGATCGCCAGCGCGTTCGGTTAATTTACCATTACGCCACAGTCCAATTTTTTCCAACCAGAATTCAAATTCAGGAGTAGGTCTGAAACCTAACAAGGATCTTAGTGTAGCATTATTGTGAAATGAGGTGGTCTGGTAGTTTAGCATTACATCATCACCCATAGGAATTCCCATTAGAAAATTAACTCCAGCAGTGGCCAACAAAATTTCTAAATTCTCTTGGTCATTTTGATCTGCTACTGCGTGATTGGTGTAGCAAGCATCGCACCCCATGGAGATACCAGAAAGTTTTCCCATAAAATGATCTTCTAGACCGGCGCGAGTAATCTGTTTTCCATCATATAAATATTCTGGGCCAATAAATCCCACCACACTATTGACGAGAAAGGGTTTATATCTTCTGGCCAGACCGTAAGTTCTTGCTTCCATTGTGACTTGGTCAGTATCATAATGGGCATCAGCGGAGAGGGCCGTACCCTGTCCTGTCTCAAAATACATTACGTTAGGTCCTTTGGCAGTTCCTTCACGCAGCACCAGATCATAGGCCTCATCGAGCAGTCTTATAGAAATACCAAAATTGCGGTTTGCTTTTTCAGTTGCGGCCAGACTTTGAAATAACAGATCGATGGGTGCTTTTTTTCTTAGTGCCGCCATCTGAGTTGTGAGGTGAGAGAGAACACAATTTTGTGTAGGTATTTGATATCTACGCATGAAATTTTTGACGGCACTTAAAATTTCATAAGTAGATTCTGCGGACTCAGTGGAAGGGTTAACCCCAATCACAGCATCACCGTTTCCGTACGCAAGTCCCTCTCGAACGGCGGCCAATACTCCTGCCACTTCGTCGCGCGGGTGGTTGGGCTGTAGTCGCGAGGAAATGCGATTAGGCAATCCCAATGTGGAATTGCATTTAACAACTACCCTAATTTTTCTTGCACCAACAATCAAATCCATGTTCGACATTAATTTAGCAACAGCGGCCACCATCTCTGGAGTTAATCCTGGTGAGATCAACAGAATGTCTTCCCCGCTAGTTTTTTCATCTAAAATCCATTCTCTGAAGGCGGACACTGTCATTGATGATATTTGCGAAAAGGCATGCTGATTCAAAGACTCCTCAAAAAAACGACTCAACTCACATTCTTCATAGGGCACGGAGGGAAAGTTTCTCAACTCTCCTAAAGTAAATTCACTCAAGATCATTTTAGCGGCAACTCGCTCTTGGGCATCTGCCGCTGCCAGCCCCGCTTGTATATCCCCACTTTTGACCTCATTGGCCTTTGCTAAGACCTCTTTTACAGAGTGAAAAGTGAAATTACGTCCAAAAAGTTTGATATTGAGATTCATCTAAACATTTACCTGCTGACTTACTTAGTTCACTTGTTTTATGTTTTACTTATTTTGGGTCCTCCGAGGATCTAAATTCTTCCTCGAACGGACGAACGTTTTTACGACTAAAAAAGAAATACCATAGGATTGCTAAAGCATAAAGTACCGCCGCCCATTTTACTGCTAAAAAATAATCTGCAAAAAATAAAACGCTGTACAAGCAAAAAATACAAAGAACCATAGAGACGGTGCCAACGATAATTCCATATCTTACTTTAAAAGGACGCCTGAGTTGGGGCGCGCTAATTCTTAGTTTGAAAAAGGAAAGAAGAGAGATGAAGTAAAGTGCCACCGAACCAATTACAGAAATCGAAATCACCACTGCAGTCAGACCGGTGATAGCAGCAAATAAACAAATTATTCCTGCAGTCAGCAAAGACCAATGGGGAGTACGAAATTTTCTATTAATAACAGAAAGAAATTTAGGAAGGTGTCCACTACGCGACATCGCATAGAGCTGACGTGAAGAACCGAGAATGATTCCGTGGAGGGAAGCAGCTAACCCAAAAAGACCAACGAAATTTACGAAGATAGTGACGGGATTCTTTTCGCCAAACACCTGCGCTAGAGCGATGGGCAAAGGAAAATCTACTGATTTAACTAAGTTGTAATCGGCGATCCCTGCAGTTAAAACACAAGTGAGCGACATCATAATGAATAATGTGCCCATGCCGCTTAAAAACCCCTTGGGAATATCTCTTTGCGGATCAACCATTTCTTCAGCGGCCATTGCTCCTCCCTCTAGCGCCAAATAAAACCAAATAGCGAATGGGACAGACGCCATAATGCCGCTTATTCCGTTAGGGATGGTGTGATGCAAGAACGAAGCACTGTCGAAATGAGGGATTGCATAGGACCAAAAAACACACAGTCCTCCTAACGCGATAACCGTAACGATCAACTCAAAAGTCGCGGAAACATGCATTCCGATCATATTAATCATTACGAACACTGCAATTGCCATAATCGTGGCCAACATGGCCGGCATAGATGGAATCATAAAGTGAACGTATTGACCAACTGCGATAGCTATAGCGGGAGGGGCAAAGAGGAATTCTACTAAACAGGAAAAACCGGCAAGATATCCAAGAAATGGACCAAAAGCGCGACGAGCATATGCCGAAGGCCCTCCCGCATGAGGGATTGCAGTTGCCATTTCCGAGTAGCAAAGGATGAAAGTGGCATAAAAAATAGTTACCGGAATACAAGCGATCAATAATCCCAGAGGGCCGCCTGTGCCATATCCGTAACTCCATCCAAAATAATTTCCGGAAATTACTAGTCCTACCGCTAATGCCCAGAGATGTAGCGGACGCAAAGATCTGCTCAGCTGCCTTTCGTCTGCAACAGTCGCGGCCGCGTCAATGCCGATATAAGAGTACGAATTTTCCGTTGTGCTTTCTGCCATTTTTTTCTCTCTCAATAGCTAAGTGGCCCATTAATTCCTTTAAGCAAAAATTCTGCATGAGGGGCAGCAATAATTTCAGTAATAACTAAGGCACCCTCTTCCTGCAAAAATGTTGTAGCGATTTCAGTTGCTGACTGTATCTGATCTAAACTACCATTCAAAATATAGTACGCCTTCCCTCCTAACCCATTTGCCAGACGCATATCGATGGCCTGTACTGCACTTCTTTTGAGCGAGATGTCTAGCGCCTTAAAAGCACATGCCACCGAAAAACTCTCTACGATAGCAACACTTTGCCATTCAACATTAAAAACGCTACCGGTGAGTGCGGGAATAATTCCACGATGGGCATACGGCAAAAACATCTCTGCTACCAATAAGTCCCCAGCATCGACAATTCCTGCATGCATTGCTTCATCTACAGGATCTACTTCTCCCATAATCATAATGATAAACTTTCCGGGGCAAATGGGATGAACCTTCACCAATTCAACGTGTGCCTTTTTTACCATCGTATCGGCCACCCGAAACCCTCTGGCAATTGACTTTAGTTCAAGCACTGCTACTGCAGGATTTTGAAACATTACATTCTTCTCCTAAATTTTCCCTAGCTTTCGCAACTTTCGATAACAATGTGCTGTGAAGTCACTTCTGCAACTTTACCACTGATAGACGCATGATATGCTGATCCAATAGAAGTAGCATTCGCCGTGCGCTCTAGCTCTAACCACTGTCTCATTTGTGGTGAAATCGCTACTAAGTCACCTAACCGCACCATCGCTCCCACGCCAACGATGGCCTGAGCTGGTTCGCCGATATGTTCAGCTAAAGATATCGAAACTTTTGGTATCAGAGTTGGATCAATAACCTCATAATCGCTATTTTTGACGTTGCCCGCGTTTATATAACCTACTAAATCCAGCTTTTTCAGTAGTGCATGGGTGGGCACTTTATGAAAATTTTGTCCTTCTTTAGTCTTTTGCGGATGAAAATGGTGAGGGTTTTTTATTCCCCTTTGCAGCAATAATTTTTTGTATTCACCTAAAATTTTTTTGGGAGATAGTCCCATTATGTCACAAGCGAAAGAATCACAAACTCCACACTGACTACACAAAAACGCCGAAGTTATTATTTCCGTTGGAATAGATAAATTATAATCGACGCTTCTCATGGTTTTGTGAGGATTTAATGAATGTCCCAACAAAGAACGAGGGCAAAATTCAGTACAACGGAAACATTGGCAGCAAACACTCTTTGACCGTCTAATTACATCATGAACACTTAACTCTTTCATTCTAATCAGTGTATGATCCTGGGGCAGGATAATAATGCCGCTAGTTCGTTTATTAATGAAAAAATTGCTGCTGCCATTTAGAATATCTGCAACCGTGCTTCTTTCTAATACTTTTCCCATCATGGGCCCACCGTCAATAATTTTCAAGTTCTGGGCCGGCCCACTCATCTCCATTCTTTTTAACAACTCACGAAGAGGAGTACCTATCGGAACAATAAAGACTTTCGGTTGTTTTACAGCACCCGCTATCGTCACAAATCGATCAACGATAGCACTGCCTGAATCTATTTGGGCCAGTTGGGCAAGAGTTAGAACATTATGCACTATGACACCTTGCGACAATGGCAACTGTCCCTCCGCGATGATGCGCCCAGTGGCATCATGCACTAGGATGAATTCATCTCCGGCAGGATAATAGCTATCGACCAAGTGCAACTTTACTTGAAACTGCGAGGAATAAATTTTTTGCTGATGTTTTTTTTCAATAATTCGAGCGAAACCATCGACAATATCATGATTCTCTCTTTTAAGGGCCAAAATTCCTTGCCTAGCGCCACACATCTGCGTAGATAATTCCAACCCACTGATTACTTTCAATGGCCAGTGCTTCATTAAGGTCTTGTCGCTTGCCAGCAAAGGCTCACACTCTACACCATTGGCAATAACAGTATCAATCGCAGGGGCAGCTACAGATGCAGCAAGGAACTTCATGTAAGCAGGAAGTCCGCCGCCTCCCGCACCAACAACTCCAGCGCGAGCTACCCTTTTGATAAAATTCGTTCTAGCAGCATCGTCAAAGGTGTTACTGGTTTCCATTTTACCTACCACAGTCAAAAAAGAGATGAACAAGTTGACTAACTTAAGTTCCCATCCTTAAACAAACTAAAATAACAGATATCGTCGGAAACATATCTTCGCAAGGGAATTATGCGGATATAAGATTTTCATTGTAATAATTCGGCCTGGTTTTAACCCCAAAAAATAAGGAACTCATGGAAAGTTCTAGGCAAATCTTTTACAATATAAGAAATTTATTTGAAGGACACAGGACAAATGCATGGAATATAGCAAATCTGTTATTGAATTAATTAAGGCGCGAATCTCTGTCAGAAATTATCAAACGTTATCACTACCTATTGAAACTAAAAAACAGATTGAAGACTATATCTTAAAGCAAGAGCAGGTCACGACTGTACTAGGTAGCAAATTGCGGTTTAGATTGTTAGAAGACATTGAAGTTAAAGAAAATGGAAAGATTGGAACTTACGGATCAATTTCTGGTGGGCGATATTTTATTATTGGCGCCGCTAAAAACAATGACCAGAGAGCAGCGCTCGTTGACTACGGATATGTTTTGGAAAAAATAGTACTGTTCCTCACCGATTGGGGACTGGGTAGTTGTTGGTTAGGGTTATTTGAAAAAAGTGCCTTTATGCAAAAATTTCCTCTAGAAAAAGATGAACAGACTCCCGCGGTTTGCGTATTCGGTTTTTCCAAAGAGAAAGGGATTATAGAGAAGCAAATTCGTAATTTTTCAAGAGCAGATAAACGATTACCTTGGAATAATTTATTTTTTCGCGACACATTCGATTCACCTATGAGCGATCACCTTTGCCCAGAGTATCAATTACCTTTAGAAATGTTGCGCTTGGCACCATCTGCCGTAAACAATCAACCATGGAGGGTCATCTTAATTGATAATAAGTTTCATTTTTATATGAAAAATAAAATGCTATTTAGTTTTTTAGGGCAATTTTTTTTGGAGCATAATCTGCAGTTTGTAGACATGGGAATAGCGCTTTCTCACTTTGAACTCACTGCCAACGAAATGGGATTAAAGGGAAAATGGATATTTGAAAAGGATCCACCTTCCGATAAAGATAGTAAGAAGCTTGTTTATATTATTAGCTGGATTATTTTGAGTTCTAAAAACATTTCTTAATCTGCCTACTCGTGTCAGAAAAAAAGCACCAGCATCATTATTCGTTTTGTGACTCACCGAGTGAGTGAACACTGGAAAAGTGCCCATACGTTGCTATTCTTGTTGATAAAATTTGGTATGATTTTTAACATATTGGAACTAGGTGCTGAAAATATAGGTGCACACTTATTTTCTTTTGCCATAAGATATTGGGCGTAATTAGATGCAAAAAAATAAAATCGCTCCCCTTTAATATCAGAAATTTTGATATCTGATAAACTATTTACAGGAGAAAGACGAATAACTGGGTTGGTATAATAACTTAACTCAAATTTAACATGTTGCCCTTGTTTATCTTTCAAAACATAAAAGGTTGTTGTTTCCTTAAATTGTTCATATACAAATTGATAAAAATCAACTGGACTGTAAGCAGGTGAAAAGAGAAACAATAACAATAATCCAGAATTAACAAATATAAGAGTTTTAACATACCAATTCTTAACTGTAAAAAGACCGTATTTTTTTGCCTCTAAAAAACACATCGCAGTAACAAATCCACTGAGAGGAAAAATAAAACGGAGTTCTTTATGACTTATCGATGAATGAAAAATAAAAAATGGAATTGTGCATATAGATAGCCAATGAGTAATTCGGGATTTTAAAAAATAAAACACACCAACAATGAGCGGTATTCCCCAAAATGGTGATAATTTTATTAATATGGAATAAAAATACCAATAGAAAGGCTGCACCCCAAATTCACTGATCTTATTTCCATGCAGGGTATAGTAATAATAGTTCCACGGCACAAAAGTCCATTGGCCATAACACCACGAATCAATAATAAATCCGATGATGCTAATAATTCCTATAGGTAAAAGAAACTGTAAGAAAATATTCCACCATTTGGTTCTTGTTTTGAATAAATACCACAAAAGATAAGACGCTACAATGATTGCTACTTGAAACCTAAATAGGCAGGCAATAGTCAATATCACACTCCCTATAACGTTATTCAACAGGTGCTGTTCCTTATTCTTTTGAATTTGATAAATACCCAGAAGCAAAAACGAGGTTGCCCAGTTGTCACTAGAAGTGCGTGCATGCATAAAAACAATGAAAAAAGGAAGATTCATAAAATATAAAAAAAGAGGCCATTCACCAACCTGTTTGAAATGAGAACGAAACAACTGACAAAATTTAAGCGTCGACCATAATCCAACCATAGAAGATATAAATCTTAAAAAGGTGACAATCTGAAAAGGATTATCTACCCCAATTTCTTTTATGATCGCAATAAAGAAGGAAAAAACCAGAGGTAAAGGCCAACTTCGAAATCTTCCTACTTCTTCCCATGAAGGAGGAGTGGATATCATCTGCATTTTTTTTAAGGCGTAGTCTAAAGTGACATAGTGCTCATCTGGATGATGAAAGCCAACCGAATTCCATGCCATTATGATATTGACTGTCAACACAAAGATAAGGATATAACGTTCCTTGATAATTGAAGAAGATTCCACTTTTTTTCCACCGTTGATTAAAGAACCGCACCGTATAATTTTATTATGGTTACTTGCGTAATGGGAACTTATTAAGTTTCTGTTACCCAGTTTTCTGGCCAGTGTCAAATAATTAGATTAGTCCCTCAAATTATTCCATCCTTTTGATAGTCGACAGAAATACCCTTATTGGTTTTGGCCCCAAGTTTTTTTAAATTATCAACTCTACTTAAGAGATTCCCCTTGCCATTGCTTACTTTTTTCATAATTTCTTCATGCAAATGTCTTGTATTCTCCAACTGCTGTCCTATTTTCAAGAAATCTTCTAACAATCCCACAAATTTGTCATACAAACCTCCTGCCTGAGTGGCAATCTCCTGAGCATGCTTATTCTGACGTTCTAACTTCCATAAGGATGCAACGGTTTTTAGAACGGCAAAAAGAGTGGATGGACCAGCGATAACGACCCCTTTTTCCCAAGCATGATCCAAAAGGCGGCCATCCGTTTGTAATGCCAAAATAAATGCTCCTTCTATCGGAAAAAACATAATAACAAAATTAGGAGTATTTAAATTAGGCAATGATTGATAGGCACTGTTGGCCAAATCATCAATATGCCTTTTTAGGGATTTTACAAAATCTTTAAGCAAGGCCTCCTTCATAGAAATGTTAGTACTTTCTGCACTCCATTTTTCATAGTGTAATAAAGAGACCTTACTATCAATGACAATGTGTCTTTCTTGTGGTAACAACACGACACAATCCGGGCGACAAAGGCCCCCATCCAAAGTTTTGAGCTCATCAAACCACCCCTTCCCTTGCAAAATAAACTCCTCATCTCTACGCAGCCCAGATACTTCCAATACCCGTTCTAATAGAAACTCTCCCCATCGACCCTGGGCACGGATATCCCCACGCAGGGCGTTGGTAAGACTCTCCGCACCTAACGTCAGCTTTTGCGACTCACTGGCCACTTTGGCAATCTCCTCCTGCAACGCAAAACGCGCCTTGGCCTCATCACTATAAAAATTTTCAATTTGCTTTTGTAAATCCAACACTCGTTCTTTGAAGGGAGTCAGCAAAGACTGCATTCCCTGTTGTGACTCTGCACGAATGCGCGAAGAATTTTCGATGAGAATTTTGTTGGCAACTTGCTCGAATTGAAGCTTAATTTCTTGTAAAAACTTATTCTCCTGCTCTAATGCACTTTTATGAGTTTCAACTTTTAGTAGCCTTTCATTGAGCTGCTCTCGCTCCAAAAACAGGCATTCTCTCTCTTGTAATTGACGACGATAAAGAGAATTCATCCAACGAAAGAGGAAAATACCAGCAATCGCAATGACTACAACATTGACAAAAAAAACCACTACCAGGTTTGCCACTACGGGAGAGGCGATCAACTCTAGCATATTTATTATGATCTTTGACTAAGAATAATAATTACCACCGATTAAGGTTGCTACAAACTTTAAATTCTACAGATAACGACGACAATACTCCACCTCTATCATTTCTTCTTCCGACTAGGGACGACGTCCTCCTCCTCTTCTTCTAATTCATCATCATCTTCTTCGTCTTCCTCCTCATCCTCCTCATCTTCCTCTTCATCATCGTATTCATCGTCAAACTCGTCATCTTCTTCTTCTTCATCTTCATCTTCATCTTCATCTTCATCATACTCAAATTCTACGCTGTCATCATCATCTTCTTCTTCTTCTTCGAAATCCTCGATAAGCTCCGTCTGTTTCTCATTTTTGCTATCATTTGATGATGTGTCACCATGATTTTTTTTACTTACTTTGTTCACAATCTCTCTCCTTGCTATCACTTAGCGGTCATTAAAAATTAATCAAAATTAAATCACAACCAATTTAATATGATAATTTTGCATATCAAATTATTTAAACAAAAACTATACAGGCGCTTCGAAGAAGTCGCCCCTATACATTAATTCCCAATTTCCAGAATTCCCATATGAAAGTTTTCAATTTTTACAACAAATAACAATCGTCAGAGAACTAGGTAGATTTTAAGGTAATCTGCAAATAAATGCTAAGAAATTAAACAAATTTTTTCAGGAGAATCCTTTTGATTAAAATACATGTTAGCAGGCCAACTTCAGTCCATTATTAAAAAAAAATCATTTTTCTGTCCTTTCCGTCTTCTCCGAAAATATTGTATTATTACCGCGTTTATTCTGTTATCTTGGTTCTTGTATGTAACGTATAATGTATTCGCTGCGAAAGAGATTTGTGTCTCTTTACATTAAAACAATCGGATTGAAATTATGCGCGAAAATGATCATATGATTAGGGAACAGGTTCAAAATAGGGGCATTGTTTCTCCTTCGGTTTTGCGGGCAATGCAGGTGGTACCACGCGACAAATTTGTTCCTAGTGACTATCGTCGTTTTGCGTACGAGGATGGACCGGTTCCTATCGGTTATGAACAGACTCTTTCTCAGCCTTACATTGTCGCTTACATGACTGAGGCCCTGGAACTGTCCCGAAACGAGCGAGTTCTTGAGATTGGAACGGGTTCGGGATATCAGTCCGCTGTATTAAGTAATATTGCCGCGGAAGTTTTTTCAATTGAAATTATCCGGCCGCTTGCAGAACGGGCCCAGAAGGTTTTACGTGGTTTGCATTACGACAACATTCAAATAAAAGTTGGGGATGGATACGATGGCTGGCCAGAAATGGCACCATTTGATGCAATCATCTTGACGGCAGCACCTCCTAGAGAAGTTCCTTGGCCTTTGGTAGATCAACTAAAAGATAATGGGAGAATCGTCGCTCCTATCGGTGAACACCGGCAAAAATTGGTAATTTTAGAAAAACAGGGAAACCGTCTGGAGAAACGAGTCTTACTTTCTGTTCGCTTTGTACCGATGACTGGAATTGTGCAAAGAAAAAAGAATGATGATCGCAATACTCACCGCCACCCGTTTCGCAACGGTAACAGTCTTAGATAGTACAGGTAGTTTAATCTTACCCTGTTGATGCCTGCTCCTCTTCTTCTAGGTCTTCTTTAGGGCCACCACTACTTCGATTTCCATTCCCGTTTATTTTTACCAATTCATCGATCGTTTTATCTAAATTACGGATATCGGCCTTGCCCAATTGAGTAGTTGCCCCCACAGATTGACACTTATAGACCATCTGCTCATCTATCAAAGAAGAAAACATAATGATCGGTAAATCCCAAACGAACTCGTCTCTAATGCGCTTGCACAAGGTCAACCCATCCATTTGTGGCATTTCAATATCAGAGATAATAATACTAACTGCATCATAAACTCCAATTTCGTTAGAAATCACTCTATTATGAATTGTCCGCAGGTAGTTGTATGCATCATATCCATTTTCAAAAGTAGAAACCGACTTATAGCCACAGCGACTTAGCACTTTCTGTACTATCAACCTGATGGAAGAAGAATCGTCAATATGTACAATCTTTACATTTTCTCGTAAAAATATCTTTTCAGCAGTTAGTTCTGATACCATTCCATCAATCAACGAAGGGGCCGCCGGTATTACTCGTGGCGATGGTGTTGGCCTAATCGTTCCTTCGGCCTCGTGGTGTGCGATATCTTGTTGTGCATTTTCTTGGAGCATCGCCGCCACTAACCCCTTGCTGTCCATCTTTACCGGCAGGGACTGAGTTTGTACACCATCCCCTGTTCCTTTCTCTCCTTCGCTACTACCATTTTCATCACCACTTTTGGTCATCATCGCCATCTCTTCAGAATAATAATCATCTTCTTCTCCCAGCATGAGGACGTTGGCGTGTGGAAAAATATCGGCCATAATCTTCTCAAAATCAATCACCATAATCTCATTGCCATACTTATTAAAGGATCCTAATACTAAATTTCCGGGCTTTGTACAAAACTCATGTAAGGGAATAAATAAGTTCCAAGATATACGATGAATACGATTGATCCCATCCACCAGAATTGCTACCCTAATTTTATTAAAACTCAACAATACGACGACTTGTCTTATCAAGTTACCTTCGCGCTTGATTCCCAATGTTTTTGCTAAATTAACCAGTGGTATGGTTTCGCCTCTGAGCAGAATCACTCCCATGATACTCTCATGCACATCTGGCACTTTAGTCAAAGATTTGCTATCATGTACAAATACTGATTGCACCTTGGCAACGTTAACGCCGAATGAGAGTGATCCTATTTTAAACTCCATCATCTCGACTTCGTTCCCTCCGCTGTCTAAAAGAATTTTTTGTTCTTGATCTCCTTTTCGAGATGGATTTTTTGGTTCCATAAATTCCGCCTAGGTAGTAGTTAAACATAGTGTGACTAAATTAAAATTTTTGTTATAGACCCCAATATCGTGTGAATTCTACGTGGCCATTGTTGGCCTATCGGCAAAAAAAGACTTCGGCCAAAGCAGATTTAAAATATTAATTTTTGAACAAAACGCATATAAACGCATATAAACGCGTATATGACAATCACTGAAGGAAGTACCGAACATGAGTAACCTAAGTAACCCAAACGAAGATCCACAAGTAGGCGTGCAAACATTCAATGCCACCGTACGCAATTTATCGAGCAAGGGGTATGGTGTAGTTGAGCATCCTGATGGACGAATATTTTTTGCCAAGGGATGTTGGCCTGGTGATGTTTCCTCTTTCCAAATCGAATCCTTCAAAAAACGCTATGGAGAGGCCATCCTTCTGCAAATCATAGAACCATCCGATGAACGCGTAGCTCCTGCATGTCCATACCAAGGCCATCGCCGAGGAGAGTGTGGTGGATGTCCGTGGATGATTGCAACATATTCAGCACAAATAAAATACAAACTTCATCGTATAGAGTATGCCTTTTCTCGCCAAAAAATTTTATTGACCCCTAATTCAAGCATAAGCGGACGTATCATTAAAGATTTTTGGGAGGCCCCAGAAATTTTGGGTTATCGCAACCGCTTACAGTTAAAAACCGACGGAACAGTAGTAGGATTAGTTTCCGCACAATCAAAAGTATTAGTTCCCGTTACTGACTGTCTGGTGTTAAACACTCATTGCAGAACAATATTAAAAGATATAGTTGCCATACTTCCCCGCGACGAATGGCGCCCCCATAAAAATTCTAACTACTTGTGGAATTACCTGGAAATTGACGATGATATACGTCCTCAATCTCAAGATGACCTAATATCCTCGCTCGAAATCAATAAACGTAGATCATTTCGGCAAGGAAATTCCCAGCAAAATCAAAGAATGCAAGAATGGCTGAAAGAAAAATTACTAACATCTTCCACTGCTGGTTCCATGTATCCAGGACCAATATTAGAACTTTTTTCTGGTGACGGAAATTTTACTAAAATAATAGCAGAGGCCAATAATCACAGTGCTCTTCACCGTCATATATGGGCCGTCGATTTGCAAGGAGAAGCACTTCAGACCTTACGTAAAAAAGAATTACCGCTAGTAAACATAGTTGAACTGGACCTTTTTCAGTCTAATGCTTGGTTTAAATTGAAACCAATGATTGACGGCCCTCCGTCTATGGTAATTTTGAATCCCCCACGTGAAGGGTTAGAATATCGCAAGAATTTTTTTACTTCTTTTCCGGAGTTGAAAGAAATATTTTACATCTCCTGTAACCCAGATACCTTCGTTCGCGATGCCAACGACATTATCTGTGAGGGTTACCAATTATGCGAGGTACAGCCGCTTGATCAATTTCCGCACACCTCCCACATGGAACTCTTGGCACACTTTCGACGTGAATGACGACTACAGCGACATGATCATATCACGCTTACGTTTGAAAAGAACTACGAACGCCACTGCTACTGCCATCGTGTAAGCAGCAAATGAGAGCCAAATTCCTGGCCAATCAAACTTCCCGCTACCGAGGATAAAAAATTTATCAATCAAGAGACCACTTATCCGACTACCCAAATAGGCACCAACCCCATTGGTCATCATCATGAAAAGCCCCTGAGCGCTGGCACGCATCTCTGCGGGAACTTGACTCTCAACAAAGAGAGAGCCAGAGATATTGAAAAAATCAAACGCCATCCCGTAGATAATACAGGAAAGGATTATCATCCATAACCCCTCGGCCGGATTACCATAAGCAAACAATCCAAAACGTAAAGTCCAAGCGATCATGCTCAATAACATCACCGTTTTAATTCCAAAACGCTTTAAGAAAAAGGGAATGGCCAAAATAAATAGTGTCTCTGAAATTTGAGATATCGACATGATAATTGCTGGATACTTAACCGACAGCAATTCCTTGTAAGCATCGATCGCCGCAAAATCGTGAAGGAAGGTGTCACCGTAGGCATTGGTAAGCTGTAATGCCGCACCTAGAAACATTGCGAAAAGAAAAAAGATCGCCATTTGAGAATCTTTAAACAGGGCAAAAGCATCCAACCCAAGATCACTAAGCAGGGAGTTACTACGCACTTTGGCAAGTGGAGGACATTTAGGCATAGTAAGAGAGTACATAGAAAGCAGCAATGAAGCTACCGATGCTACATAAAATTGTCCGGCCGTTGTCTCTAACTTGCACAGACTAACCGTCCATAAAGCAGCGATAAAACCCACTGTTCCCCATACACGTACAGGAGGAAATTCTTTCACAATATCCATGTTGGCGGACTTCATTATTGAGTAAGAAATACTGAAAGAAAGAGAGAGTGTCGGCATATAGAATATCATGTTTAATAACATAACCCAGAACATTAGGGAGGGATCACCTACTTGCGGAATATAAAAAAGCACGAGTGCGCCCATGAAATGCAAAAAGGCATATAGCTTTTCAGAATTGACCCAACGATCGGCAATAATTCCTGCGATGGCCGGCATAAAGATCGAAGAAATCCCCATAGTAGAAAAGATGGAACCAAATGTAGTCCCGGACCAATGCATATTCTGAAACCAGTAAGCACCGATAGTCAGCAACCAAGAACCAAAAATGTAGAACTGTAAAAACTGCATGATCATGATGCGGAATTTAAGTTGCGAACGACCCATTGATCAATCCTTTGTTACGCGAATATTATTATTTCTCTTTTTAGGTATTCTTCGCTAAAAGCTTTTACCTTACTATTCCATTTTAGGTCTGCTGGTCAAGCTAAAAAATTAAATTTCTAGTGCTTTACCGCTCTCGTGACCATTTTCGCAACCATTTTCGTGGCAATCATATAAACCTTTGCTTGAACAAAAGTTTCGCGCAATCCCGCTCCTTTAGGGGTGGGTCAAGCGAAACGCCCTTCGGCGAGAACCGATGCGACAGCATTGGAACTTGGATTCCAACTTGATTCTTGCCAACCGAAAAGGATGTGTTGTACAAACAAGGAATTGAGTATTGGTTGCACGAAAAAAACCTCTCAGCAGTGTAAAACTCAGGGGTGGTGTTCGACCTGGTATATCGTCACGCTATACCAAATGATAAGTAAATTTATCAAAAATAAAACAGAACACTTTATGCTTTGTGACAAGTTTTTTCGACTCTGGAACAGAGTTGTTCGGACGCTGACCGAGCATTGGGCGTGGAGGACAGGTAATACCAACCAAATCAAGTTTGGTTGGCAAGTCCGAAGAATCGTCAAAAGAGAAGGCACTGCAGGTTTTACCTGAAGTGCCGGAAGCTCGTCCTTTTCGGGACGAGTAGTTCACTTAGTGTCGCTATTCCACAACTGAATAAATCCGCCGCCACCAGATAGGTCAGCTCAATGCTTTTTAAACCCAGCGCACCGGCCAAAATCAGTGGAACCGCCACCGCCACCGCCCCCGCATACATCGCCAAAACATGCTGCAGGCCCAAAGGAATTAACTGTCGTAATGGCAACAGCTGATCAACCGGGTGAACAATTCCACTAACGCCTTTCACGAATCACCCCATATAGTTCTAATTCGTTTCAGCAGTATCCAACTCCACTGCCACTCTTAGCTCCTGCAGGCCAGCAACTTCCACTTCCGACCATTCTACTTGTGCTACATTCCCTGCATTACAGATATCAGGCAAAAATGCTTGAAGCGATTCTCTGATCTCCGCGGAGTGGCCCAATGTTAACTTCTTTACCCGCCATCGCATATTTCTTTTTTGCGCAGTTTTGGCGCCCCGAATCGCACTAATAATTTCTACTACTTGCCTAAAGGTGCTCTGCGCAAAATCGCTGTTGATCTCTGTTGGTAGTGGCAAAGGTGTTGGCCAGGTGGAAGAATGAACCGAATCCACCGGCGCTGCCGTTTGCTGATCTTTAACACAAACACAACTCCAACTCCAAATCTCTTCTGTCACATAAGGGAAAAAGGGCGCAAACAACTTCAAAAAAGTGTGTAACGAAAACTCCAGGGTAACCAACGCTGAGCGTACGCCCTGGGACTGGGAAGCTTCGATCTGTTCCCCTGCTCCTTTTCCCCCATAAGCGCGCACTTTGATTAACTCTAGATAGTGATCACAAAAGGCCCAAAAAGTTTCTTCTGTGATTTGCAATGCCCCTGCATAGTCAAGGAGATTGAAATAGTCACTGGACTTTACTACAGCTTGATTCAAAAGCTCCAGCCAGATCAAGTCTAATGGTTCCGTTATTTCCTTGTTTGTTTCTTTTAATTTACTGACTTCACTAGCATCGTTGTACTTATTGTGTTCGAAAATACCGAAGATAAATTTTGCCGCATTAAATATTTTAGTCACTAATTTTTGACCAATTTTAAATTGCCCCTCTTCGAAAGCAGTATCTACCCCTAGTCGTGCCTTTGCTGACCAGTAACGCACCGCATCTGCTGAATAAGTATCAATAAAATTTTCGGGGGTGATTACCTTTCCTTTGGATTTACTCATTTTTTTGCGATCCGGATCCAAAACCCAACCACTAATTGCCACTTGCTCCCACGGAATTGTCTGCTGGTGATAATATGCTTTAACAATGGTGTAAAATGCCCATGTACGAATAATCTCATGCGATTGCGGGCGTAAATCCATAGGGAAAAGTTTTTGATGACGCTGGGGGTTCAGTTGCCAATGAGAGACAATCTGTGGTGTCATTGAAGAAGTGGCCCAAGTATCCATAACATCCTTGTCCGCGCAAAAACCGCCTGGCAGATTGCGTTGTCCCTCCGTATAACCAGGAGGGACTGCTATCATTGGATCTACTGGAAGCATCGCATTATCAGCAAAAATGGGATTTTGATAATCACAATTTCCGGCCTGATCGATATGATACCAAACAGGAAACGGCACCCCAAAATAACGCTGTCTACTAATGCACCAGTCTTGATTTATTCCCCGCACCCAATGCTCGTAACGAACCCGCATATGCTCTGGGTGCCATTTTATTTTTTCGCCTTGTTCTAGAAGTTGATCTCGGTGCTCTAGAATTTTAATGAACCATTGTCGAGTAGAAATGAATTCAAGTGGTCGCTCGCCCTTCTCATAATATTTCACTGCTTGCTTGGTTTCACGCGCAGGAGCTGCCAGAATGCCTGGTGTCTCCGCGAGTAATTTGGCCATTATTTTTTTCGCACTCTTTACGGAGTGCCCCACAAGCTTTGAATAATGGTGATTCGCTTCTTGTGGAAACAAACTGACGAAGGCCGTAGAAGCGCCCTCCGTAGCGTTAACAAATTTTATATCCAACATCTTTCCATCACGTCCAATGATTTGCCGAATCGGTTGATCTGAATGCTTCCACCATTCAACATCCATAACATCACCAAAAGTACAAACCATCAAAATTCCTGTACCTTTACTGGGATCGGCATGAACCGCAGGCAAAATTGGAACTCTTACATTAAATAGAGGCGTAATGGCATATTTACCAAAAAGATCTTGATAGCGCTGATCATCAGGATGGGCCACTACTGCAATGCATGCGGCCAACAACTCCGGTCTAGTGGTAGATATAATAAAATTAGTACCACCATTACCGCTTTCGTAATCTTCTCTTTCTTCAACCTTAAAAACGATATCGTAAAAATGTCCAACACTCTCTCGATCCTCCACTTCCGCTTGCGCAACGGCAGTCTGAAAATCTACATCCCACATTGTAGGAGATTCCTCTGAATAGACATATCCCCTATTTACTAGATCTAGGAAAGAAAGCTGAGAAATTTTACGACAATGATCATCGATGGTAGCATATTGCAATTGCCAATCGACAGAGAGACCAATTCTGCGCCAGATATGCTCATAAATTTTTTCATCTTCTTTGGTTAGCAACTGACATGCCTCAATAAAATTTTGTCGCGAAACTACAGTTGTAGTATCCTCTCCATTTGCAGGAACCGCAGGAACTGTAGGAATCGTCTTTGATACCGATTTTGATGCCAACAAAGAAATGTGTTCTACCCCCTCCGGTTTCCACTCAGGTTGATATGCTTTGTCGACTTCGCAGCGAATGTCAAAAACATTCTGTACTCTGCGCTCAGTGGCCAACCCATTGTCATCCCATCCAATTGGATAAAAGATATTTTTTCCACACATTCGTTGGTAACGTACAATTACGTCTGTTTGGGTGAAACTAAAAACGTGTCCGATGTGTAACGATCCGGATACAGTTGGTGGAGGGGTATCAACAACATAAGTTTCCGATCTAGGTCGGTCACTATTCCAACGGTAGATTCCATCTTCCTCCCACCGCGCACGCCACTTTTTTTCTATTTCGGAAAAATTCAGTTTATCAGGCAACTCACTAACAGTCTTTCTCTGCACTTTTTTGGTCATTTAGAACCCCACTTTGCTTTGCTTTACTTTGCTAATTTTCGTTGTTCTATGTCGTTCTATATTGGCAAATATACGATAATTCCAATCCCCATAGATTGCAATCTATTATTCTTTATCCAGAAATCGCGGATATGCGGTTTTGAAATGACGATCACTAATCACTTTAAAAATATCTTCCTTCTTCGCATGAATATCGATTCCCTTGCTATCTTCAAACTCACTAAGCTCATGAATAGTCTCAGTCCCAGCAGCACCCACTAGCTCGCCTTTACCAGGTTCATTCGGAGCATATGTGGCCGCATCTTTACCTGCGTCAAAATCAAAACCACCACCTGTATTTCCATCGCTCCCTGCTTGTACTTGACCTGCGGTAGCGGCCGCTGTGTCGCCGTTCACTTTCTTTTCAGAATCGGGAACTTTCTTCGCAGCATCATCCCCAGAAGAGGCAGATCCCTGATCGGCCATCGCCGCACTTGCCGCTGTTATCTGTGCATCACTAACACCTGCCTTATTAAGAACTTTCCGTGTCGCATCGAGCATATCACGCTGCATCTTTTTCTCTAATTGATCGTAGGGAATGGGGCGTTCTCCTCGCTTCACTAGCCCATCATTAAATTTTTTTTGCTGTGCCTCGATATCTTTTTTATATTTTCTTATTTTTGCCATTGCTTGATTGAACGAAAATGCCCCAACCCCGCCCGGAGATTTATCTGAAGGACCCGCGTTTGTGATCATATCGAAGGCACTACTTAAATCCGCTTGTTGCTCGGAATTCAACGAAGAAAAAGAAAAATTTTTCGCACTCTGGGCCAACATTTTTTTGCTCAATGAGCTTATGGATTTCCTTACTCGCTCCATTCTTTCCAATGCCTGTACTTGAACCTGCTGTTCGTCCCTATACTGGTTTCTCACCTTCTTATCGTACTTTGCGAGATATTTACCACGATCAGCATAGGGAATAAGCGACTCAAGTCTACTAATCTGCACACTGATTACGCCCGCTCTATCTTGTACCTTTTCCAATTTTTTCCAATATAACCCTGCCAAAATGCCATTCAGTCCGGCCAAAGCTGCGAATGCTATAGATCTTGATCCTGGGAAACAGAAGTCAAATAGTAGCGCATCTGATGATGGTAAACATTTTAACGGTGTCTTGCTCAATGCCCTACGAATAAGAATGATCGCAAGCACTATTGCCCCTAAAGACGTAAGTCCTTGCATAATAAGGTTCACAATTTCCTTGATATTCAGACTACCATCGCTCATGGTGCCACTCTCACCCACTAACTTATTAAACGGATTGTCATCTGTTGCTTGACCTTTATTTCTGAGCTCCCTTAGTGCATCACTACCTTTATTTTTCAGCTCATCAGTACGCCCTTTTGTAGAAACAACTTCAGTGGGTGTCTTTCGGTCTTTATCAAAAGCTCCTGCGGCCCCAGCGCCCCCAACGGCCCCGGCCGCAAGGACAAAAAAACCTGTCGCAGCAGAAGCGATGATTGTCCCCCAACCAGCTGCCGCAGCAGGTCCAACAGCAGCAGTTACTTGACTTTGAGTCACATCTTCCTGTGCCTGCACATCTGCTTCAGTAGCTAAACTGGCAGCGTTATCAGCAGCTGCCTTTGCCGGACCACCAGTTGCTTGATCTTGAAAATACTCCAACCATGCTAAAACCCCGCACAGAACATAGGCCACTGAAACACCGATTGCCATATATGCTTTCACCTCCAAACCCTTCTCCACGCTCTCTATACTCTCTTTCATGGTGTAGAGAACATCTAGCTGGCCTAATCTGTCCAACTCATTTTTGACCGTAATATCTTTGATCTCTTCAGCTGCCAAATTTCTATACATTATCGCGTACGTAATTTCCGCAGCAAGCGATCCCAAAGAAGCAATTACATATATGAATAATGAAAATTTTGTCACTTGCCATAGACTCTTATACAACATGGCACCATAGTAAAAGGTGGCAAAAGACACAAGAAAGACCAGAAATGTTTCCCATTGTTCGGCCTTTTCATCCCATTCAAATTTTTCAATAGTATATTTGCCAGCGTATCTTTTTCCGCTACTATCTGTGCTTGCAGCTGTACTTGTAGCTGCACTACTCGCAGCGAGAGCACTGTTAAATACTCCAATTTTGTCTCCTATGTTTGTGTACTTAATACCGGACATAGCACTAAGAAAATCCAAGGAAGTTTCCAGCAAAAGAAAATTACCAATTATTAGCCATGTAGTAATAAAACGTATGCACCACCATTTAATGTTCATAACATTCATAATGTTCATTATTTTCCCCCAATCAAATCTGGTATTAGCACTATCATTCTTCGACTTCAACGAGGTAGAAGTTAAGAGGGATCGAGTTACAGGTAAATTTTTCCAAATGTGGACATATTTATTCAAGATATATTTCCGCTAGACAATTGACACCACGGCACTAACAAAAAAAATCGTATTGACAACATTGCCAAATTGCACCAATACTGTCTGAACATTCTTTTTGCTAAAAGGACGAGGAAAAACAAGGAGGTTTTATGCACATTATGGAAGGATTCCTTCCTATAGAACATGCCCTCAGTTGGAGTTTGGTGGCGTTTCCATTTGTAGTGCTTGGACTGAATTCAATAAAGAAACAAGTATATAACAAACCTGAGCTAAAAATGATGCTTGGGGTTTCCGCTGCCTTCACCTTTGTGCTTTCTGCGCTCAAATTGCCCTCGGTTACTGGCAGTTGTTCTCATCCGACAGGAACTGGGCTTGGCACTGTTCTTTTTGGACCTTTGGCGATGGTACCGATTGGCACCATCGTTTTGTTGTTTCAGGCATTGTTGTTGGCGCATGGCGGAATTACTACGCTTGGGGCAAATATCTTTTCCATGGTAATCGCAGGACCGTTCGTTGCTGCCCTAATCTACCATTTAGGAAAAGGGATAAGGCTTCCTCGGGGATTCACGATTTTTTTAACAGCATTTTTTGCCAACATTACAACATACATTGTCACATCTATGCAACTTGCGTTGGCATTTCCTGATCCTAACGGTGGATTTACTGCTTCTTTTATTAAATTCGCAACACTTTTTGCAATTACACAAATCCCTCTGGCAATCAGTGAAGGATTTATGACAGTGATAATTTTCAATATGCTAATTCGCTATAACTCTCCCGAATTAGGGGCATTAGGAATCCTTAAATTAGAGAAAGAGGAGATAAATGTATGAAAAATAAATATTATCCAAACCTGCTTATGCTATGTGCGATTATTTTACTGTCAGTTGCACCTTTGATTATAGTAAAACCATCGGGGGGAACGTTCTCTGGTGCCGATGAAAAGGCCAAATCATTAATTAACGAATTGTATCCGAATTACAAAGCATGGTTCACCCCAGTTATTGAACCACCCAGCAGTGAAGTTGCTTCTCTACTTTTTTGTTTACAAGCAGCAATTGGTGCTGGCATCCTCGGTTATAACTTTGGACTGGCGCGCGGTCGAGCTAGACTGCAAGCGAACTCTATAAAAAAAGATTTTCGCTGCTAATTTCACACCAACATATTTGCCAGATTGTATGCCTTTAATAAAATTTGGTCCATGTTATAATACCGATATTCGGCCAAACGTCCTACAAAATGAACTGGAGTACTCCCCACACTTTCTTCATCAACCATAACATTGTAACGTTCTAATAATTGTAAATTATCCTGTGTAAGCATTGGGTAATAAGGTTCTGTGGTCGAATCCTGACAATAGCGTACCGGATGTTCGTAACATACGGTTGTAGAACTTATCAATTGTCCGGTAGCGTGTTTAATCTCCACGCAACGTGTATATGGATGTTCATTGGGATAATTAATTTGTACACATGGCCAAAGGTAAGGAAAGGAAAAATTTTTCCATTCAAAGTATAACGAGCGATACGACAGTTGCCCATAAACACAGTTAAAATACTGATCTATTGGACCGGTATAAAAAATCAGCGAATACTTGAGCTTTAATGCTGCTATTTCCTCACTACCTACTATCGTATTAATTTTTACCTGAATTTTGGGATGAAATAACATCCTCTTGAACATCGCGGTCAGGCCATCGCTTGGCAAAACTTGATATTTTTCTTCAGGATAGCGTTGATCAAAATTATAACGAAGTGGAATCCGAGCGGTAACTGATGGAGAGAGATCCTTCGGTAAAATTCCCCACTGTTTTGCAGTATAATGCAAAAAAAATTTCTGATAAATCTCCGTTCCGAACCTCACTAAACATTGTTCTTCCGCATTTTTAGGTTCAAATTGTCCTTCAACAGAAGTACCAATTCCTACCCGCGCATTCTGCAAATATAATGCCAATTCTTGTTCATTGAAAACACGTCCAGTCAATGTAGTCAAAGTCGATAAAGAGATTGGCAACGGAACTAGTTCACCATCAATCATGGCCTGTACATGATAACTTGCGCTTCGCCAACGTGCAAAACGAGAGAGATACTCAAGTAATATCTCACTATCGGTGCGAAAATAGTGCGGACCATACTTATGGATTAATACTCCATGCTGATCATATTCATCATAACAATTACCAGCAATATGACTACGCTTTTCAAAGACATCTACTTCATGGCCGGAGTCAGCAAAGACTCTCGCCATTATTGATCCTGCTGCTCCACAACCGATAATCGCAATCTTCATATTTAGATTTATATTTTATAAAACAAACCTTTTAGCACTAACAGTGATATTACACAATTCTGTCCCGCAAAACCAGCACCTAGAAGAATTAATTGAGCATATCCTCAAAACTCTGAATTAGATCACAGGCCAAAAGCAACGGCAAATAAAATTTGCCTGTTTTTTTATTCCGTTAGTACATGCGGCCGCAAAAACTTCATTTTATAAATTTTTATAAAAAAGATCACGTAAAA
>JADGBS010000008.1:29868-41217 GCA_015231325.1 Oligoflexia bacterium
CTCCCGGTTATGTTTGTTCCTTAGTCATTTTTCATTTTCTGTTAACTTTTATCAAGGAGCTTTTAAAAATGAAAAAATTATCTTTGCTTTTTTGTACTTATTTACTAACGATCGGTGTCGCTAATGTGACTCTTTCGCCAGGTGCTTTTGCCAGCGCTGAAATGCCATCAATAGTGCTTAACAATGAATCCAAAACAGACACTGACACAGTCACCATTAATACCAGAATTGCTCGTATCGAAAAGATTGGTGCTTCAGAAAATTTTCAACTCTTTCTCTTAGATGGTAGAATTGCCACCTTGGCCCAACCCAACAACGAAGACGTCAGAAAACTAAAGAATGCGGTTGAGGAAAAAAGTTTAGTTAGTTTCAATATCAGGAGCGCAGACCACTCGATCGTAAGTTTTGCTACTACAGAAAGTTCTAGCGAAATCTATGAAGAATCAGAATTAGACAAGCAACTTTCTACTCCTAGAAATCCTGAAACATTTGTTCAATTTGATTCTGTTAACTTAGACAAAATTATAAATCGTCAAACAATGGAAAAAGCATTCGCTAGGCAGCATGAAAGCTTTGTTGGGCTTCGCAGATTCATAAGAACCGGACCTTCACAATGCTTCCGCCGTGCTCATGTTTGGGCCTATGAAATGGAAAAGGATTTTAATATCGAATCAAATAAGGTATTTCTAATGTATGGCCGACGTTGCATGAATGGTTGGTGGTTCCATGTCGCTCCTTATGTACACATGCGAGATGAAAGCGGAAATGTTCTAGAAATGGTTATGGATAAAGAGTTTTTTAATCATCCAGCTGAAATGAATAATTGGACCAGAAAGTTTGTTCCTGAACAGTGTAAAGTTTTGTCCGCCAATCAGTACAATATATACGAGAGAGAAAAACGCTCTGAATGTTGTCACATAATTAAGGCGCCACGATTCTATTTTCTTCCAGATGATTTAGATGAAGTAACCAGCAATCCTAGAAATGCGGTCACCGGATGGAATAGCCTCAGTAATGCTTATATCGAATATTATCCTTCTAGCGGAAGAAGATTCTGATTACGCTATTAGCAACTGTGCAACTTGCTTTTGGTCCGAGCATACAGAAAATAGTAACCAATCCCAAATATCAGCCAACCAATAAACACTAGCCATATAGTTCCGGAGAGGGCGAGCATTTGTAAGAAAGAAATGAGTGCCCCTCCAATTGATACTACATGCACCCATGGTGTCTTAAATGGGCGATTAATGTTTGGACTGGTGTAACGCATAATCAGGATCCCCAGACAGACAATCGTAAAAATAAGTAATGTTCCAAGACAAACCATCTCCCCTAAAACTCCAATGGGAAAAAGACCGGCAAGCAACATGGAACACGCTCCAGTAACAATACTACCAAAATATGGTGTCTTAAATTTAGGATGAATTTTGCCAAATTTCACAGGCATCAATCCGTCGTTTGCCATAGTCATAAAAATTCTAGGTTGTGCCAATAGTTGCACCAAAATCACTGAACTCAAACCAGCGATCGCCCCAATCTTGATTATCGGACGGGCCCAACCCATCGCTGGTCCTATTTTGTCGATTGCCACCGCAATCGGATCTGGAACATTTAATTCTTGGTAACCTACTACTCCAGTTAACACCAAGGAAACTAAGATATAAACGATAGTGCACACAAATAATGAACCTAATATGCCGATAGGTAAATCTCGCTGCGGATTTTTAGACTCCTGGGCGGCCGTGGAAACCGAATCAAAACCAATGTAGGCAAAAAATACAACCGCCGCTCCTTTGAAAATTCCGCTATAACCATATTCCCCAAAAACACCCGTGTTATTTGGAATGAATGGAGTCCAGTTGGCAATATTGAGATACTGACAAGTAATGATCAGAAAAAATATAATTACTGAAATTTTAATAAAAACCGCAATATTGTTAAAAAAAGCTGATGCTTTTATTCCTATAATTAGCAATATCGTTAATACAAAAACTATAAACATCGCCGGTAAATTAATAATACCACCAACACTCCCATCCAAAGTAAACGGTGCATGAGTGAATGCATCAGGCAGCATAATCCCAAAATCCTTCAACAAACTTACAGTGTAACCAGACCATCCCACCGCTACCGTACCTGACGAAACTAAAAATTCTAATACTAAACAAAGCCCTATTACAAAAGCGATCAACTCTCCAAAGGTAGCATAAGCATAAGTATAAGCGCTTCCAGAAACAGGTATCATCGCAGCAAACTCAGCATAGCAAAGTCCAGTAAACGCGCAAGCAAGTCCAGATATCATAAATGAGATTACGATAGCTGGGCCAGCATATGATGCTGCTCCCTTACCAGCAAACACAAAAATCCCTGCCCCAATAATTGCTCCTATTCCTAGGAGGATCAAATTCCAAGCGGTAAGTCTTCGTTCTAACTTGACCCCATTAACATCACCAATGATTTTTTCTAAGGGCCTCTTTCTCAGTGCCCCTAACGCTCCTAGTAGTTTCAGCATTGCCACACTCTCCAGTTAAATATAGTTTTAAAACATATTTAGATCCTAACACCGCTACAATATTAAAAAAAAAAAATTTGCTTAATTAAGTCACTGGCCGTTTTACATAGTTATGAAGAATATAGCGTCTCCATAGCATGGTAGCCAAAGTAGCAAAACCCACTATCTCAAAAAAGATACCTATAGGACTTATCTGCATGGCCACTCTAAAAACATAAACGAGCGGCCCTGAATATTCAACAATTGAAGTGGCCGGAAACAATCCCATAAAAGGGTAGGAAAGAGTGACAAGGAAACTAAATTCGTAAACAAAATCGAAGAGTAAATGGAGAGGAATAATAATCAAATAGTGTTGATATTTAGGAAAAATCTTTCTCAACACTAAAAACATTATTACATTAACAATTACTGTATGAAAAAAAATCCTTCCGTTATGGTAATGCGGAAAACCGTAGAGCGCTAACGGCTTATCAATAATATCAAGCAAAACTGCTAAAAATGCCACCAACCATAGGTGATGTTTTACCTTTGGTTTGTTAAGCTTTTTATGTATAAATTCACTGACGAGCACCGAACACCCAATATGTCCAAAAAAAAGCATATCGATCACACTCCTTTTTCATTTGTATCAAAACGCCCAAAATTTTTGGCGTATTTTAAAAACGATATCACAACTTCTTTCCTTATATTTCTTTTCGGTATTTCATTTCGAATTTATTCTTCCTCTTTTTCAATATTGGGTTACAATCCCGATCCCCTAGGGATCGGTAGTTTTTTTATAAACATAAAAAAAATTTGGAGAATCATTTATGCTGAAAATGTTAAAAAAAAATCTAAGCAAACTGAAAAATCTACAAAATACATTTATTCGTCTCGCCTGCCCTCTAGTATTGCCCTCGATGGCCTTATCTTTAATATTATTGCATTGTAATCCCGCGCTCGCCAGTTCACAGTGGAATGGAAAAAATAATCCTGAAAATATGGCGCAAGAAACCAATTACACAAATGGACACTTCGAATACCATTTTGACAACCTACCGCTGAGCGGCAGACTGCAAACTCACCCTTGGGCCTGCACCTTTTGGCCAACTCGCAGACAAGGAGTTGCCAGTCGCTGGCACGGCCCAGTACATACCTTCAACGGTAAAACGCAAAATTTTTCTCGAGAGGATCTTTTGGCAATGGCAGCTAGAGACCCAAGAAATTTGGAAAACCTTTCAGCAGTGGAAAAGTATGATATTTATCGTGGGGATTACAATTACACTTTAACGGGACAAGAAAAATGTCGAACCGGCAACTGTGGTACTGCTTCCGCTTGGGCCGGACTCTGCCATGGGTGGGCACCTGCTTCTCTTAATTTCAAAGAACCACATCGCACAACTGTGCTGAATAGAGATGGAATTAGCATCACTTTTTTTAGTGCAGACATTAAGGGATTGTTGAGCTTGTTACAAGGTGCGTACACTGAGAGTGAAGAATGCTATCAAGTAGGTACCAAAAATTTACTTATCAGTCGTTCCAACGATATTAACGCGGGAGCATTACACGTCCTCCTTGCTAATAGAATCGGTCGTTTTAATCGTGGTTTTTGTTGCGATCTAGATTCGGGAAGACAAGTTTGGAATCATCCCGTAGAAGGTTATAATAGCGTTGTATTAGAACGAAGATCTAATCGAGTTTTGGTGGAAACTACTATTACCTACCCAGGTGATGATGAATCATATGCAACAGAAAATTCCCTAAATAATGATAGCGGCAATGAAAATTTTCGTTTGCATAAAACTTATCGTTATTACCTTTTTCTAGATATGCAAGGAAATATCATCGGAGGATATTACGTAGGTGGAGACGCTCATCCAGATTTTGCATGGTCAGTGCCTAAAGGCAAATTTACAGGCATATTCACTGAACTCGAAGACCTATATGAAAAGGCCACTCAAGATGTAGAATCTGTCAACAACAACCCCATCTAGATAACTAGGAACACAGACCAAAACAGATCACTTGACCAATCTACTTAATAATGACACTGTGATCAAGCGTGCCATTATTAAACGTGCCTCGGTCCATTTCGCATGCAACATCATTGATAAGGATGGGATTCACATACAAAAAATTTTGTTTTTGTAACCCAATATTTTAGTTTACAATAATCAATGCCGTTATAAATTTGTACGAATAAGGTGCGAAATAATTATCGATAATCAAAAAAACACAAATAAACTGCAAATAAACTGCAAATAAACTGCAAATAAACAAGGAATAGGATTATGGGACTGAAAGATCTATTTGTCACCAGATGGAAGCATAGTAATCCCAACGAACGAATCGTGGCAGTAGAGGCCAGCAGTAGCGAAAGAGTCATTCGGGATGTTGTTTTGACTGACCAGAACCACAGCGTAGTAGAGGCCGCACTCAAAAAAATAAAAGATCACTCCCAAATGTATCGCATTTTCTCCGAAATTTTACAAAATGCTTCGAATCTGGATCCATCCTTGCACACTCAAAAAAATGGTGTGCATAGTATACGTAGTGAGGAAAAAAATAATTACAAAATATCCGGTAGAATAAATAATCGAACGCACAACTCGAGTACAAATAATTTAGAAAAAATCAAGGAACACTATCAGGAGTTGCTTACACGACATTTACTTCAAAATCGTATAAGTGAGGAAGAATTCAAAAATTTGCTCTCAAGAGTTCATTCTTCGGACAAACTATTGCGAATATTTAAAGGAATAAGCGACCTTCCACAGCAAAAATGTTTCCTCTCCGTGGTCAAGGACGAAAAAATCGTTTTTAAAGTATTGAGGGATACGGAGCACTCCGCTGGTTTTGAACTGTTTGTCGAACAGATAAATGATTTCGAATTCTTGAAAAAATTGGCCCTCTCCGCTAAAAATAAAAAGATTCGCCGTTTAGCGACAAAAAAGATTGAAGACGCAAAGGCCAATGACCAAAACCTTAATCCTGCCGAGATTCGTTGTCGTCTACAAGAAATTGTCGACCAATTGCTAGAATGCAAGAAATTGCGCAACTTTTCCAAGGCCCATCTCCAAATTAATTCCCTGAAAGAACGGTGGAGAAAATTAGACCCGGAAGCACGTCACCCACTGTGGGCCGAGTTTGAGAAGTTAATTACCTTTTGTGAAGAAAACTATTTCATTGCAAAAGAAAACGAGGCCCAAAATATCAGTGTTTTGATCACAGAAGAGAACACAAATCTCGCTTCATCTACATCCGCTGTTACCCATACGGCCACTATGGCCATTGCAGCGGCTGCAGTGGCCGCCACATCGATTGAAACTCATTCTCAGGGGCACCTAGATAAATTGATCGAAACCTTGACCAAATTATTAGATGCGTTGATGTCAGTGAAAAAAAAGTGGGAACAACAAGGCATAACACTTCATCGCGCAGAAAAAAATTTATCTGAAATTTCTGATCGTTGGACAAAAAGTTTCATCTATTGTGACAATGACAAAATTTTAGAAATTAAATCCCTCTATGATAATGTGCATGCGAATTTCGAAAACGCTCTAAAAAACGAGCATGAAAAAATTGAAAAAGAGAAACAAGCAGAAAAAATCAATTATGATCGCGCTAAAGAAATCGTAACTGAATTAGATAAAATCCTGAATGATGAATTCTTAAGCGAAGACCAAAACCTTGATCATCGAAAAATAAAGGAATTGCAAACAGAGTTTGAAAAGATACTAACCACTACTAAAATTGAAGGAAATATCTACCGTCGATATAAAACATTGATGGATAATTTCTACAGTACCATAAAAACACAAAGAGAAGACCGACACTGGGAAGAGTGGTCTAACTATAAATACAGAAAAGAATTACTACTAGAATTAAAGGACTTGGTTGTTAATTTAGATCAAGAATTTATTGGTAATAAATTGATGGAGTTGCAAACAAAATGGAAAGAGGCAGGGAGAGTAGAAAAAGAGCAGTTTTTGGAATTAAATAATGAATTTAAGGACATTACGGATAAGGCATTGCAAGCATGTCTGCAAAAAAAACAAATCATAGTAGAAAAATTACATCAAACTCTTTTACCCCTTGCTAATATTCCTGACAATAAAGGTAATACTGCTACTGCTACTGCTACTGCTACTGCTACTGCTACTGCTACTACTACTGCTACTACCTCTGTCGATATCTCTTCCGCAAACGCTGACACAAATTCCCCACCCAAAAAAATCAACTTCAAAGAACTGGGAGAAAATGTCGCCAGCTTACAAAATGAATGGAAAAAAGTCGGTCAATTACCCTTCTCCGTAGAGAGAGAAACCTTTGACCGTTTTATTCAATTAAAAGAATCTTTCTTCTCTCAAAAGGAACGATTTTACTCGGAGCAAGGAAAGGAGCGTTCGGCCAACCTACAAACAAAAATAAAATTACTGGCCGAAGTTACCAGACTAACTAAAGAACCATATGAAAAAAATATAAAAATCAAAAAAATTATTGAATTGCAACGACGTTGGAAAGAGGTTGGCCCTGTCCCCAGAGAAACGCTTGATGACCCCTGGATAAAATTTAAGGAAATTTGTGACAATTTTTTTGCAGGACTACAGTCAGAAGGTCGGGCATTAGTAGAAAAAAAGGAAAAGTTACTACAAACATTACGAGACATCGTTGATAACATTGATAAACTTGGATTAGATGAATTTGAAGAAAAGAAGCAACAAGTTGAAGAGTTACAAACAAAATGGAATGAAGTCCAGGTAGAGAATAAAGACTTAGAACATAAATTTAATACACTGCTAAACACTTTTTTTCGCCAAAAAAACAGTAAATATGAGACACTTAAAAATGAGCAACAAAAAAGAATCGCTATTAAAAAAAATTGGCTCGAAAAATGTGAAAGTGAATATGCTACATTGGAGTGGAAAGAAAGTTTTCAACATATAGAAGAGTGGAAAAAAGGATTTGACGAAATCGTACTAGAAGATTCAAAATTAGACATGGAGCTAAAGGAGCGTATGCATAAAGTGCACTCTCTACTGCGTACTGAGTTTGATTTATGGAATCACGCCCCTACGGAGGAGGATGTCGATAAGATGCCACAAGTGTCGCACGAAGTGCCGCACGTTTCGCTTTTAGAGCAGCACAAACTTATGGAGCAAATAGCAGTCATTTTACGCATCGTGGATCCCAACCTACAACTCGTCGGTATTAATACCGACCTAAGAGAACAGTTGGATTTAGGATTGAAATATCGTTCGATTATAGTTACCAAGGAACATCCTGAAAAAATTAGAGATAATGCCCGTAAAGAAATTTTAAAAATTCAAGAACGCTGGTGCAAACTACCTCCTCTTTCCAAATCTTTAATGACAGAAAAAAATAATATCTGGGAAAAATACAAAATGTTATTGAAATATTTTTATGGTAATTCACCATAATAACCCACCATGAACATATTACATAGGCAGAGGGGCATATGCAAATTCAAACCAATAGTGAGATCCAGATTACGACCGCAACCGATACTGAAAGTGAAAGTATCAGTGGAAGTATCAGAGATACCTTAGTTGTTGATTTTCTCGATGAGTCTATGGTCCTGCTTAACGATGTCTCGCAGTACTTCACTCAACTAGCACAGGCCCCTAGAGACATCGATCTTATGTTTGCTGTATATCGTCCGCTGCACTCTATCAAAAGCAGTTCCTCTTTCCTCGGTCTTATCAATGTTAAGTTTCTATGTCATAAAATAGAAACTATATTGGATCTCATTCGTCAAAACCGTTTGCAGATTACGCCAGAACTACTTTCCTTGTTTTTGAAAGGAATAGAAATGGTACGCAGTGCTTTCGTTCGCATAAAAAATAAAGAAGAAGAAGTTGGAAAGAACGAACAGAGTGATTGGTCAGAATTTATTGAAAAGCTTACTTGTGAAATAAAAAATGCTGCCCCCTGGCCAGAAGAACTCTGGTTAAAGATTTTTAAGCTTTTGCGAGACTTTTCCACAATTATTGGACACGATAGCAAATTTGATATACTAAAATTTCCATTTCAAGAATTAAAGGAATGTATCGATATTCTCGCTCCTAAGGGTATCTCCTGGATTGGTCGTAAAGATCTACCTGTAGTAGCTGTTGAATTGAAAAAAATTTTATTAACGGACCGTCATGCCCTTAAAAAACTAAACGAACAAGACGTACTTAAAAATATTTGTTCATTGATCCAATCACTAGAACGAGAATTACTTCCGGAGCAACAAAAAAAAGGTACAACTATCCTGCAAGAAATGCATGAAAGCTTAGAGGCAATTTATGGAGTGGCAGGTCTTGATGATTCACTACTAACTATCCTTGATAAAAAATTAAATCAGCTAGTAGACAAAAATCTCCTTAGGCCGGAAGAACAAATTCTTTCAACTTCAATTCCCCCATCCTCCTTGGTAGTTCCTCCCAACGTTACGCCAATTATCCGTACTATTGCCAGTAATCCTAACAGTAATTCCAGTAGTCCTGCTAATCCGGCCACTCCTGCTAGTCCAGGGAATCCCAATAATCCGCATAAACCAGGTAATCCTAATTATCCACGAAAAGTTCCGGGCAAAGATACGGCCAAGATTGATAAAAACACTACCGATTCAAACAAAGTTATTGACGCCAGCATTGTAAGTACTGTCCATGAAGAAAACGTCTCTCTTTCCGGCCAAGAACACACAGAGAGAACTCTCACAATTACCGAATCCCAACTAGATGCTTTTCTAAATTATGTAGGTAAGCTGATAATTGTTACTGATGTTTACCGTTTTCTTGAGGATTCTCTGAGAAAAGAGAAAGTTAATAAAGAGATAATAGACCAAATACATCAGGCAAATAAAACGTTCCAGATCCTTTCAGAAAATCTCCAAGAAAGTATTATGAACGTATGTAAAGTGCCTTTAAATTCTCTTTTTCAAACTATTTCCCTTGCTGTTAATGAAATCTGCTCCCTTGAGAAAAAAATAATTGAATTGGAATTCAAAGGGAAGGAAGTACAAATAGACAAAAGCATCGTTGATAGTCTGCAAGATTCCATCTTACATATAGTTCGTAACACTGCTTCTAAAGGAATTGAGTCTATTGCTGAAAGAACCACGCTGGGAAAAAAACCTAAGGGGCAAATTAAAATTGTGGCCCATGAGAGCGAAGAAAGTATTTCATTGTTGATACAAGATGATGGAAGAGGTATTGATGCAAAAAAAATTTTGGCACGAGCTATTAATATGGGATTGGTCTCTGCTGATACTAATTTAAATGAAGACGAAAAACTAGAATTGATGTTTAAGTCAGGATTTTCTTCAATGAATAATCTGACTGATAACAGTGATAATCTTACTCCTGTATCTTCCTCTGGAGGAGTAGAGATGGGAATGGATACAATTTTTCAAAACTTAAATACCTTGAACGCGAAAACGAAGGTTGAAACAGAAATCGGCAAAGGATCAACTTTCACAGTCACGCTCCCCAAAAATGTTTCTGCTCATATTATTGACGGGATGCTGGTAAAACTTTTTAACGAAAACTATCTTATTCCGCTACCACAGGTTAAAGAAATTTTAAATATAAAAAAATCAGATATTCATCGTAATCGTTCTGGTAAAAACCGTTTTATTGTAAGGGAACAAAAACTTTACTCCGTAATCAACGTAAGAGAAAAATTATTATTTTCGAAACGTCAAATCTCTCTAGGAAATCGAGTCACTACTAAAAGAGTTTCCAACGCTACTGGTGATAGTTATGAAATAGTAATTATGATAATTGTAGAATTGGCCACTAGAGAACAGGTTGCTTTACAGGTGGACGAAATTATCGGACAAAAAAAGATGGTGGTACAAAAAATTAATTTTGGTGCTAATCTTGATACAGAATCGATTAAAGGAGCAGGTAATCTAGGAAACGGAGAGATCGCCCTGCTGCTAAATCTTGAACGAATTTGTGTACGCTGAAAGGATACTCACAATAAAAGTTGCATTTCCTTCATTGGAGCTAGGAAATTTCCCAGATTATAATCACATTGGATACGCTTCAAAAAGCTCTCCTTGATATTACTAATAGAACCTTGCGCATATAAATCCTCTACAAAATTTTCCGATAAAATAAATATACAAGAAAGTGTATTAAGTGTGTTGGCATTCAATTTTCTAGGAAACCCCGTTCCCTGTGGTGTTTCATGATGAGAGCAGACAATATTTTCCACATCAGGAATAAATAAATTACTTTGATGAATCAAATTAATAGCGTTGTATGGATGAGAATAAATCTTTTTAATACTCTTTCTATCTAATGGATAGCTACGGTGGATACTTTGTACATCAATCGGATCTCTAATCTTTGCCAACTCAGAATCTTCTAAACCAGAATCATGAAATAACGCCGCTACTGTCAATTTTTCCAAATTACTTTCCGGTATCTTCCAATGAATACGATGCGACAAGGTGCTGGCAACATAGGCTATCATTAGCGAATGCTCAGCAAGGAAATCTTTTTTCTTTATTATTTTAAATAAAGATTTTTCCCAAATAAATTGATTCCTCTGGATTTTCAATAAACAGGAATCTACAATTTTATAAACGTTCTTAACAACCATTGAACTTATCCCAAATTTGTCCAATAAATGATGAGACCAAGATAGTAGATCTAATTCAATCTCAATGGTACCTTCCGTATATCGAAGTACCTCATTCTTTAAACTTTTTGGATTGCCGACTTCTTCAGCAGAAAGTTTCGAATTGTCGTCTAATAATCGTTGATTTAAAATTTCGCCTGTATAGTCGCTAAATATTACGATATCTTCATCTTTTATATAAAAATGCTCTATCCCTTTGT
>JADGBS010000090.1 GCA_015231325.1 Oligoflexia bacterium
AACTAATCTAGACCCTTATTGTCCAACCGCCGATGGAGAGATCCGACCGGGTTGTGGTGCCTTTGTCAAATTGGTAGAGGAGGCCACAGGAAAAAAAGCGTTTAGTGTTGGGAAGCCTTGTCCGATTATATTTAGGTCTGCCAGAAAAAGACTCAATCTAGGGACAGATGATACCTTTGTAATTGGTGACACTATGGATACCGATATTTTAGGTGCAGTTTCTCTCGGTTTTAGGTCTATTTTAACGCTTACTGGTTCAACTCAAAGAAGTAATCTTATTCATTATGCCTACTCCCCGGATATTATTATTGAGTCCATAAAAGAAATGCCGGCATTACTAGATGAAATTTTAAGCAACAATTTTCCAGTGAAAAAAAATAATTGGGTGGATGTGAATACCAATATTCTAGATCAAAAATTTGGTAGTTAACATCATAGTATAGTGTCACTACAGAAGAAACGGTAGAATTATTGTTCGAATAGCGGATAATGGAGTCGCTACCATTTATGAAAAACGGAGAATCTTTGTCGGGAATGGCGGCAGCAGCGGTTGCTTTCAGGCAGTCGCTAAAGATGCTTTTTAGCGACAGTAAACTTTTTTACAAGGGTGTTCTTCCTCCAATTGTATTGGGCCTTTTCTTTTATTTGCTGCTTACATGGTGGTTTTTTCGAGGGTTTTTACCGCAATTTAATCACTGGGTATTAAGTAAAATTAGTGGTCTCTTTGGCATAAATTCCTCGCTGTTCTTCTCTGCAGACGGTGGATTTTTTTATTGGATGTTGAGTCTGTTGTTGGTGTTTGCGTTTGCCTTTTTTATCAACTTAACCTATTTACTGGTTGTCTCTATTTTTGCTTCTCCTTTTAATGATTATATCAGTAAACGTGCAGAGTTTTTAATTGGGAAAACTCGGGCGACGACGGGTGATAGTACTGACGATGGATGGGGATTTAGAACATTTGGTAATCTGATGAAGCGGGAAATCAAAAAAATTTCGCTGATCTTGTTCGTGAGTATTCTGACAGTTTTGCTTAATCTTTTACCAATACTCTTTCCTCTGTCTTTTTTATTAACAGGTATTTTAATATCATGGCAGTTTTCGGACTATGCTTGGAGTCGGCATGAATTAGAACTGCCAGTGATAATTACAGAAATCAGGAAGAATCTATTGCTATATTGTCTTAGTGGTTGGTTGTTTTTGATATTATTATCAATTCCGCTACTGAATGTTCTTGTTATTCCCTTTGCGGTAATTTATTACTCCATAGTAGTAAAGCGTATCTAAGCGATATCTGCATGTATCGAAATATATCAAAATATGAAGTTAGTTGATGTTTAGTTGATATTTAGTTTGTATTTAGCTGACGTTAAATTGATTATATAGTTTTTTATCTTGATGCTCTTGAATTTTTTTGTTAACTAAAAGAATCAAATTGATTCCTATCAAATCTACATAAATTAAGTAAAGGTCAAAGTGTCTAAATAAGACAAAAATAATGATCATAACTGTGTGAAAATTAGGTCCTCCAATACGCCAAAGGGTAAGCATTTTTAGATTATGCTTTTTGTAAGCATTCATAAAATCTGATCTTTTTGGGTCTGCGCTATTGAGAATAATCGTCCTCATTTTAAGACGATTTTTGGGTAATCTTCCAGACAGCGTTTGTTGCTGGTAAATCCAAGAATAGCGTAGTTTGTGAAATATTTTTTCTCTAAACTTTTTTGATTCTTTGATGTTATTTTGTGCTTCAGCAATTGTTGGATTCCAATAATCTCCTTTTTCTGTTTTTCCATAACCAAAATATAGATATTCCCGATGGTAAAAATCTAAAATAGCAGATTGAAATGAATGACAAAAACCCGCTAATAACATAACTAAAAAAATCCAATTACCATAACCATAAATTTCTTTTGTCGCTAAGGTTGAAAAGATGTAAACAGAAGCGAATACAAAATTATCACAGATTCCATCTAATATAAGTCCAAGTTGTGAAGATTGCCCAGTTAGCCTAGCAAGTTGTCCATCAGAACTATCAAAAATTCCAGAAATTACAAAAAGAATTGGACCCAAAACAAGCGAAATAGTTGATTCATGATAGAAATATAACCATCCACCAACAACCCCCGTGATGAGACCTAGTAGTGATAGATGTGTTGGTGTTGAGTGAAGTATCTGTCCTATTTTTGCAAAAATGAAACCAATTGGGCGATAAAGCAAGAGATCTAACTTTTCTTCGGTGTCTGGACTCTTTATGCTGATTTTGTATTCAGCAAGTAGTTGTTGTAACATTATTTTTTTGTTCTCTCTTTTTTAAGTTCAAAGCAAGGTGTCCATATTTTTTGGTATAGCAGTCATAAAAGTTCCATGTCGTTTTACTTCTTCTAAACGACAGCTCCAGTACATTTTCCCTTTATGTACGGTCATATCTGGACATGAATCGCACATGTTCATTCGTCCATCAGGCATAAAATCGATAGGTTGAATAATGGCAAAAGATTGCATATATGTTTTTTGGAATAGACTGATAGGGGAATGAAAAACATTTTTAAGATAATTTTTTAAAATTTGTCTCATCCCTTTATCAAAGGGCGAAAAAAGTACAGCACATGAACGACCCGTTGATAACAATTGTGTTGATGTATAACTGAGCCACTTTCCTCGAAATAGATGTGAGCACATCTGAATATATTCCATAAATTTAGGGCCTGCAAATCCGTAGGTATTTTCTCCATTAGCGGCACGAATGGCGATCAGCCATTTCATACTATTGGGATCAACAGTTCCATTTAAAAAGGCGCTAGGAGCATACATTGGCTCTGCTTCACGGATTTTCTCCGCAATATCATGGGCCGTTAAATGTTGTTTTTCACCCCAATCTGTTTCTTCATAAATTTTTTCAAGTTCAATCTTTTTTCCATTAGCGAAAAAATCAAGATTGTCTATAAGCTGTGGATCTCTATAGAGAATAAAAACCATCGATTGAATTATCTTTGGATACTTTTTTGCCCAACGGACGATTTCTGGGACTTGATTGAGGGTTTTCTTTGTAACTGTTTGATTGAATGAGCAAGAGATTTTTCCTTTACCTATTTTAGAAACAAGTTCTGCATAACGAAAACGAGTTGTATTGAGGTCGGTTTCATCTTTTATATTGGGTGAGTCAGATCTTGTTTGTGATGTATCAATATGAAAAGTAAAACCAAAAACGCCAGCACTAATTAGGCCTTGAAGAAGCTCAGGTGTTAATGCAAGTCCGTTGGTGTTTATTATTGGTTTCCATCCTCCCTTGCTTACCATTTCCACTATTTTTACGATTGCTGGATGAACCAATGGGTCACCTCCAGCAATACTCATGCAATCACTTTTTCGTTCTCTCTTGAAAACGTTAAGATCATCTGCAATTTCTTCAAGTGTTTTATGACCGGTCGAATGTCTATCTCGATAACAGCCTTTGCAATCTAAATTACAACTTGCAGTCACTTCGAGCCATGAGATTCCATTATCATTTAGAGACCACGGAAATCGATAATAATTTTGTGGATTTAAAAAAGTAGTTTGACTAGTGGTTTGACTATTTGTCATGATTACTTCCAATTGGTTGCATAAACAGGATTGTGAGAATTATTTTTTGTTAAAGAAAAAATACTAAAGAGGGGGAACTTATTAAGTTCCCTTTCTTTAGGTGAAAATTTAATTTATCTTCCTAGGCCGAAAAACCCCTCACTTCTAGGGAGGGGATGTAAGGCCTAAAAAGCTTGCTTTTCAGCACCTATATGCTATTAACTATCCATAGTTCTTTCACAATATAAAAGAGATGGATAATTGGTTTCCTACTACAATCTACATCTAGGCAAAAACCACGCTATTAGTTGTAGTGTCCCAGTAGGAGTAAAATCCAGAGGGTAACAAAGTAGCAAGCTATACTTGCAACAATTGGGTAGGAACTACCCGTTACGCCCTTGGAGGTTGCTCACTAGAGCGCCTGTGAAGAGGGAATCCTCTTCCTTTAGGAAGGGGAGGTTCAAAAAAAAGTATGCGAACAAGCTCTACGCTTTAACAAACACCATATTACCAAGTTTTTGAAAATACGTAAAAAATTTTTTTTGACTCCCACTCCCAATATTTTATAGGGGAGGTTCAAGAGAATGCGTTTTTTGTATACCAATCTTTGAGATAAAACAGATATTTGATTTTGAATGCTAAATCATCCTTGTCCAAATTTTTGTAAATCACGCTTACTAGTGGGAAGCTCATCAGCTGGTTTAATTTTTGCTGATCAAATGAGGACATCATCACGCATACAGGAATATTAGTGAAATCTGACCGTCTTCTGAGTTTGCTAATAAGGTCGATACAGGTTCCTGTCCCCAGCTGCCAATCGCAAATTACCAAATCGTAAGGATTCTCTAAACTAAAGAGGATGTTTTCCCAACCGCTATTGATTTGGTCAAATAGGTCTACTTTCTTTGATCCCAACTTGACTAACATTTTACTAAAATATTCACGCTGAAAATTTGAGTTACAAATAACCATACTGTTTTTGCTACTATCAATATCAGTATTTAACAGCGCATTGATGATACTAAAACATTTGCCCCGTAAATCTTTGGCCGTAAATGGTTTTAATAATACATCAACAATATTTTGTTTACATGTTTCAGCAAAAATTTCGTTATTCAATAGGCCCGTAATAATCAGCACGGGAATGTATGGCATATAGTTCTTAAGAGCGTTTTTCTCTCTCAATACCTCCAACCCATTGGCCCCAGGTATTTGAATGTCCGTGATAATTAGATCGAGTGACTCCACTTGCGGAGAATCACTTTGATCAAAAAAATCCATGGCATCGTCACCATTATCAATTTCTATAAAATCTATTTGCACAACTCTAAAAGAACGAATTATCGCACTGCGTACTGCAGAGGAATCCTCGATGATCAGTATCTTAGGTATGTATTTCATCTTTTAAGTCCTCTCGTTCGAATCCCCTTGTTTAAATCCAAGTCCCTTTTGGATTATCTTCTTTTTTATTCTCATATCCCCTATTATCGAAATATTTTTTAAACTACTTAAAATTTTTTTGTGAAACTAGTAAATTAGAAAAACTGATCTGAGGTAAAGCAGGGAAAAAGTGTCAATCTAATTATGAATGGTTGTTTAGTAGTGGATATAAAAAGTAATGTATGTCACCTGTCTACATTTGTAAGCATATACTGGCATTCGCAAGCACTTTAATTGCCACTTGCCGATCGTAACATTTGCCAGTTGAAAAAAAATTTACTAAAAGGTATGATGAGCTGATTTCGTCTTTTTCGGGTCTTCTTTGTTCTTTTCATTTATGCCTGGGTGGTGGAAATGGTAGACACATCATCTTGAGGGGGTGACGTCGTGAGGCGTGCTGGTTCAAATCCAGTCCCAGGCACCATTTTTTAGCTAGTAGCTAATGCAGTTATATGAAAAAATAGTAGTGAGTGTTCGTTGGCATTCGCTTATTCGCTAAACAAATTTTAATCTCCGAAAAAGAGGATTTACTCATGGGCAAATCTACAGGAAATCATTGGAAGCAACTAGGATTGTTGTGCCTGGGGACTAGTTTTTTTGGTAACGGGACCCTAGGTATTACGAAATCAGTGCTCTCGGTACTTTTGCAATCTCTTGGTTTTACCGGTACTGAGATTGGTTTTATTTCTGGTGCTAGAGGTTTTAAGGCCGTGGCCGACATCCCTGCAGGACATCTTAGTGACAAGATTGGGAGAAAGAAGGTCGCTTATTGTGGAAAATTTTTGTTAATAATTGCTCATTGGATGATGGGACTTAGCCATAGTTTTTGGGCATTTTTTATTGCCCGCTCGATTCATGGGGTAGGGTCTGCTTTTAATGCGGGAGCGGCAACTTTCGGTGCAGCAGATTTATTGAAGCGGTCGCGTGGTTTAGGACAAGGACTTTTGGAAATGGCCAACTACGGGTCGCACACTATCTTTGCAGCTGTGGCCGGCATTTTGGCGCTAAATTATGGTGTACGCGCACCATTTTTTATCCTAGGAATTGCGCCACTTTTTGGTTTTCTTATTGTTTGGAAGTATTTGAAGGAACCGAGGGATCTAGCTCGTGAGGATGATGATCGTGATAATCCTCATGGTCATGCTCATACAGAAAAGGCCGATTCTGTAAGCACTATGAAGTTTGTAGGATACCTGCTTACGAATCCCAAAATGTTATCAGTTTTTTTTGCTGGATTGTTGACTAAGTTTGCTGACGATGGTTTGTTGACGATGTTGTTGCCTCTATGGGCCAAATCTCAAGGGTTTTCTTTGATGCAGGTGGCCACCATGGCGACTGTTGCACATGGATCTTTTACTATCTTTGTGGTTTTTGCTGGTTGGATGTCCGATAAAATTGGACGTAAAGTAATTATGGTGGCAGGAACACTTGTTTGTGCGGGTGCTTGTCTAATGGTGGTAGCGCTGACGAAGGTAAATACCCTGGGAGTAATGATGACGGTGGCGGTGCTAATATCATTGGGTAACGCATTGATTTATCCGGTTGCTCCTGCGGCCACTGCCGATGTAGTGCCTGAACATCTGCGTGCCACTGGTATGGGTGTATATAAATTGGTACATGATGCGGGTATCTTTATTGGCCCAGTGATGATGGGTATAGGCTTTGATCGTGCAGGAGTAAGTAATTCGTTTGGCGTTGCTGCGATGGTATTTTTAGTCGGAACGCTTCTGTTGAGTTTTTGCTATGTCGAAAAGTCTAAAATACAGATCTAAAGTACAGATCTAAATTATAGATTTCAAAGGAAACCCTGCCTGTTCTAATTTTTTTATAATTTTATTTTCAGTCTCTTTAATAAATTCTCCAGAAAGGGTTTTTTCTGGATGATATAATACTGATCGCAGTGTTACCGCTCGAGCTCGAGTTTTTTCACCCGGAATTTTTTCTTCTGAGGTCAAGGTAAAGACATCAGCAATTTTACAATCCACCAACTCTTTAATTTTCAGAGAGCGCACTACTTGTAAAGCATTTTCTACATTGATGTTGCCGTCGATGATTACGGTGCAATCGAAAATTGAAGAAGGGAATTTTGGTAGTTGTTTATATATTACCTTGTCTTTTATTTCTCGATCTTTAAAAGTACTGAGATTGATCACGGCAATTACCATCTCTCCACGGATTTTGAAACTACGTAGCACCATAGGGTTGACTAAGTTGATAGCGCCAACGGCGGTACCTTGTGCCATAACATGATAGAACTGCTGGGGATGTTTACCTGGCCAATTGTTGGGAATCAACATAGATGAAGGTCGACTTAGACGAGGATTATCCGTTACTAGTTCTCCCTTGAGCTTGATATAGTCGAATAAATTTTCCACCAAATTTACTGCTTCTAAAAATATTGGGGATTGTGGCCGAGTGGTGCGTGAGAAAAATAGAATTCCTAGATGGTAATCCTCCTGGGCGAATTTTTCTACTTCGCTGCTTTCTGCCGCAGGAAATGCGGAAGTGAACGCTCGTCCTAGCTCGAAAAGACGGAAACTTTCGTAGCTTTTTTGGTTCAAGTTAGCGGCCTCTAGAAGCGAGGGGATTAGCGATGGACGCATACGATCGTGATCGCGAGAGAGGGCATTGACCAAAATTAATTCTGGATTTAGGGTGGGCCAGAGCGCTTGTTGTAATAATTTTTCTCCAACCAAAGGATAGGTAATGATTTCTAATGAACGTCCCTGTATCACCATGAAGTCCTGAATTTTTCGTTCTAGATTTTTACTAGGAGAAAGTCTGACCGGCAGTGCAGGAGTAAGTGGTGATTGCGGTGTGATGGTGTTATAACCAACGATGCGTCCAATTTCTTCGACAATACAAGATGTACATTCGACATCTTTGGTTGCGCGAAATGAGGGAACCACAATAGATATCTGAGATACCCCAGATACGTCAGACACTTCTGACACTTCGAATTCTAGCGCTTGCAAAATTTCTTTAATTTCCTCTTTGGGAACTTCCTTACCTAAAAGAGAATTAATTTCACGGTAAGAAGTATGAATAATCCTAGGTGGAGAGTTAAGTTCATCACCTGCACTGGCCATTTCGATTTTTCCGACAACTTTTGCCTCTGGGCAAAGTTCTAGTACCAACTGACAGGTGCGGATCATGGTGCGCATTAATAATTTGCTGTCCAAGGATTTTTCGTAGCGTTGTGATGAATCAGTACGTAGACCTAAGCGTGCGGAGGTGCGGCGGATAGCACCGGCCTTCCAATTGGCGACCTCGATCAAAATGTTGCGAGTATTATCTTTCACTCCACTTTCGTCTCCGCCCATAATTCCGGCGATAACCAGTGGTCGTTTGCAATCAGCGACTACCGTGTCTTCTGGAAGCAGCTGTCTTTCAATGCCATCGAGAGTTTTTATATTCTGGGGAACCGTGGCCTTACGAATAATTATTTTGTCGCCACACAAAAGATCGCGGTCGAAAATATGCAAGGGAATTCCCAGCTCCAGCATTACGTAGTTACTGATATCTACAATGTTATTTATCGGTCGTAAACCAACGCGGGTCAATCGTTGTGCCATCCAAGCAGGCGATGGTCCAATTTTCACGTCATTGATTGAAAGGGCATAGTAAGCAAGTCCTGCACTTTCTCCCTCGAGCACGGGAGTTATGGGCGATTGTTGGACCTGCTTCTGCTCCCACTCTTTATTGTAGCAATTTTTCAACTTAACCCCACGTTTACGGTATACGGCAGCAATTTCTCTGGCCATTCCATAGTGTCCCCAAAGGTCTGGGCGATGGGTGAGTGATTTATTATCGATATTGATAATTACATCATTTTTTTCATGAAGATATTCTTCTAGGGTTTGTCCGAGGGGGGAATCGTCGGGCATTTCCCAGAGTCCGTGGGAGGGCCCCTCTGCTGTGGCCATTCCCAGTTCTGTTTGTGAACAGAGCATTCCTTGGGAGACAATTCCGCGAATTTTTTTTGCTTCCAACAATAGTCCGCCAGGAAAGCGTGTGCCTAAGGGGGCGTAGGGAACTTTCATGTCCACGCGTACGTTGTTAGCTCCGCAAACAACCTCTCCTACGATCTGGTTGTCTTCGCTTAGAGTGAATGTTACCAGATTTAATTTTTCAGCTTCAGGGTGTCGTTTAATACCTACAATGCGTGCGATCCGAATTTTACTCCAGTGTTCACCGATAACCTCCACTCCCTCAACCTCAGCGATAGAAAGGGTGATGTCATTTAATAGCTCCTTGGGGGAGATAGATAGCTTGTCTTCTTTCGTTTCAATTTTTTCTTCAATGAAATCTTTAATCCAGTCAAGTGAAATTAACACGGCCATTGTCCTTTGTTTTGATCAGCTGTTTGTTTAATAACTTTTGAATTGCGAAATAAAACGCAGATCCCCAGAATTTATCAAGCGAACGTCATCGATCACATATCTCATCATGGTTAGACGATCCAGACCTAGACCGAAGGCAAGTCCTTGATAGATTTTAGGGTCGATGCCACCTTCTCGCAGTACGTTAGGGTGAACCATTCCGCAGGGTAAAAGCTCAAGCCAACCGCTCTGTTTGCAGACGGAACAACCATTTCCTTGGCAGATGAGGCACTTTACATCTAGTTCGAATCCTGGTTCTACGAAAGGAAAAAAACCGGGGCGTAAGCGTACCTCTATTTCTCGACGAAAAATTTCTTGCAAAAGCGTCTTCATAAAGTATATCAGGTTAGAGACACTGATCCCCTTATCAACTATCATTCCTTCGATTTGATGGAATACCACTTCATGGGAGGCGTCAGTGCGCTCACAGCGAAAGACTTTTCCTGGACCAACAAATTTGAAGGGAGGACTATAGGTTTCCATTCCACGTATCTGAATAGTGCTGGTATGGGTACGCAAAAGATATTTGTGCAAACGTTGTTTCCCTTCAGTCGTATTTTTGAACCAGAAAGTATCAGTCATATCGCGTGCAGGGTGATCTGCAGGAGTGTTAAGCGCAGTGAAGTTGTGATAATCGTCCTCGATATATGGGCCGTCTAGAATAAGAAACCCCATGGAAGTGAAGATATCTTCAATTTCTCGTTGGACGATAGTCATAGGGTGGTATCCGGCGGCAGTTAATCCACGATCGAGATTTGAATTTTTGAGGGTGATGTCCACCCAGTCTTCGGCAAGTGAACGGTTGATCTCCTGTAGTTCCAGCTCGTCAAGTTTACTCCTGATCAAGTCTTCAATTTGGTTCTTATATTCATTACACTGTTGGCCGATCTCTTTCTTAACTTCGATGGCCGCGTCCTTTAGATCCTTCAAGATTATAGAAAAAATACCATTTTTTCCGAGGTATTTTGCTTTAAGGTCTAGGGCCTCTGCTTTATTCTTCAGATCCTCCAGGTGCTTTAGAAATTCCTGGTAAAGCTCGTTAGGAGAGGGGGATTGGTCATGTTTCATCTGTTTGCTCCAGACATGTTTATTTTTATTATAACTACAGTGATTACTTAGTGAATATTTCAGTAGATATTTCAGTAAATATTCCAGTAAATATTTTAATGATTCAATACCGTAATGTCCTATATTTTAATCCCTTCTTCCACTTTCTTCCAACGAGTAACTAACAATAACTAACAATAACTAACAGTAAGTAATAGTAAGTAATAGTAAGTAATAATAACTGACAATATCTGACAATATTCGAAGAGAAATTTAGCGAAAAAAAGCTATTTATTACTAGAACTCTACCAAAGAAAAGTTGATTTATTGAGAAAATTCAGAGAAAGTAGTTGGAAATATTGTGCGAGTGTACACAATCGGTAGCTGAATTTTACTAACATCAAGAGGTTTATATGCAAGCGAACAGTTTTAGATTTAGTGTTGCTCGGGTGTTATTTTTTACTTTAATATTCTTTTCCTCGATGATCTCTTCTGCGGTTCAAGGAACGGTTTTTCCGATGGGACGGGGCAGCTATACCGATGATCTCACAGACATGGGGTTAGACCCGGATGGTTTACCGTTGAAAAAACCACAGACGACTATTTATAAAACAGAGAATCTAAAGGGAGCGATTCCTACCAACGATTGGCACTCCTCAGTATTGTGGCAGAAATACTCTGATGTTTTATATGCACACCCTTTGGCGTTCAAATGTACTAATTTGGGATTGGAGGTAAGTTATCCACCCAAAACTTTTATAACCGAACCTGATGGTGATACCGAAATTGTGATGGAGCATCTGGCCCCCGATTTTACTGTAAGCGGTAGCAGCTTCTTGCCGGCGGCGGCCCTTGCGGATAAAATTACCGATTGGGGAATTGACATTGTAATGCCAGATGAATTTACTGAAGAAGATGTTGGCGTTACCAATAAGGGGACCAGCAAAAGCATTAGCAAAAGTATTAGCAAAAGTATTAAGGCCACGTTAAATCACGGTGGCCCTTTTGCGTATTTTATTTTTAATGGAGATAACCCACGAATAACTTTTAACGCAGCAAACACTGTCTTTTTCGGAGCTGATGGAAAAAGTCAGTATTTGGGTGTCACTGTCAATGGTAACCACTATGGGCTTTTTGCTCCTGCTGGCTCTACGTGGAGCGGTATTGGTTCTGGCACCATCACCTGTAACTTGCCTGTAGGTAAAAATTATTTTTCATTGGCCGTTCTTCCTGATAATACGACGAGCATAGATTTTTATAGGAGATATGCATACGCTTTTGTGACCGACACCAAAGTTTCTTGGAGCTACAATCAGGGCAATAGTACAGTAGAAACTATCTTTGATTGGACTACCAAAGCAAAAGAAGGAAAAAATAGCGATACCGTTATAGCTCTTTATCCTCATCAATGGAGAAATCAAGAGTTGTCTCTATTACCATACACATATAAATCGATTCGCGGAACGATGAAGACCATTGCAGATACTTCCTTTAAGACTGTTTTGCGTTATAACGGTATTTTGCCATGGTTACCTGATGCGGCGATGAAAAACCCTAAAGTTCGTTCTAAAGTGCAAGGTTTTGTTGAAGACTATGAAGGATATGGTTCGACTCTTAATCCTCCATATATTAATCCAGGGCTGGATTGGACCACCGGTGGATATGATACTTATTGGATTGGTAAAAATTTAAGTAGACTGATTAATATTATACCAATAGCGATGCAGGTCAGTGATGCGGTGGCAGCAAATGAATTTTTAAAAGCGGTGAAGGGCACGTTAGAGTGGTGGTTTAAAGTTGAAAAATACGATGTGAACGGTCGTGTGGTAAAAGACAATTTTTTTTACTACGATAAAAATTGGGGATCGTTGATCGGTTATCCCTCTGGCTACGGCTCGAGCGTCTCCCTAAATGATCATCACTTCCACTATGGTCACTGGATCAATGCAGCGGCCGCCATGTTATTGCACTCTGATCTTCCGGCGTCGGAATCGCTTTCATTGAACGATTGGGGCGGTGATCACAAGTGGGGAAAAATGGTTAATGAGTTGATTTTGGATATTGCCAACACTGATCGTCAAAATACGAAATATCCATTCTTAAGAAATTTTGATCCATATGAGGGACATTCTTGGGCCTCTGGTGACTGTAATTTTGCTGCCGATCCACGCTATCGCTTTTCTGGCAATAATCAGGAGTCTTCTTCTGAGGCGATTAATGCTTGGGCAGGGATGATTCTTTGGGGTGAGGCCATTGGTGATCGTAGGGTCAGGGATGCAGGAATTTATCTCTACACTACGGAGGTAGAAGCGATTAATAATTACTGGTTTGATCTTTATGGTGATGTATTCGACCATGAAAATTACAAGAATGTTTTCACTGGCATTAATCATAGTAGCGCAACGTTGGTATGGGGGGGCCGTTACGGTAACACAACTTGGTGGACGGAAGATCCAATGGAGGTGCATGCCATCAATTTTCTTCCATTAACCGGTGCATCGTTGTACTTAGGAAAAAACCCAGAGTATACTGCAAAAAATTATCGAACTACGTACGAGGAGTGGCCAAACTATATAGAAACTTATAATAGGTTAGGTTGGGGCACAGTCAAAGATCCAGATATGTGGCAGGACTTAATGACCGAATATTATGCGCTTGCTAATCCTGCTGACGCATTGGCCAAGTGGAAAGAAGTGGCAGTTCCAGAGTTTGGAGAAACCAAGGCACATGCTTATCATTGGATTAATACGCTTAATACCATGGGAACTCCTGACTTTACCGTAACCGCCAATACTCCGTTATATGCAGTGTTTAAAAAAGATTCTGTAACAAGTCATGTAGTGTATAACGCTACAATAGAAAACTTGCCGGAGGTTACTTTTTCCGATGGAGTAAAAATTTTGAATATCCCTGCAAGGACAATGGTCGTTCGTCCACAGTAGCGTGTGATTTGTGTGAGATGGAGAAAGGGATCTTAGGTAGAAAACGATCCCTTTCCCCTACTCGACTTTTTGGTCATTTTATTGTCGATGGAAATCGCCAAATCATGAACTCCATACGGTATCCCCATGCGGAGTTTTAACGGCCGAATAAAGCAAAACAATAAAGAAAACAACAAATACCACCGTTGGTAAAAAAGCCATCCTTATTGCTATGTCACTACATCACCACATCATCAGAAACAGCAACAAAACCTGATATACAACAAAATGAAGATGCACAGTAGCAGAACTAAAATGCGCCTATACAGAATCAGCAGTAACCAGAATCAATATGAACAACAACACAAGCAACTTAAACAAAAGGAGCAACAAGAAAAGGAGCAATAAGGCACTAATCTCTCATCCTTGAAAGAAAAAAAGAAAAAACATCCAACATGTACTACTTAAGTGACGGCCGTAAGTAATTGTCTTGACCTGATGCAAAACGGACAACACCAGATCGGAGTAAACTAAATACCCCCTCTCAAAGATTTAATCTGGCATAGAGCTGCAGAAAAAAGAGACAGAAGACAAAATAACATGCAACACTCTACGACCCGTTGTTAATAATCCAAGATCCCAGACTAAATCCTCAAACCTCGTTTCGGCAATCCCTAGTCCATAGATCAACACTGGGTGACCCTTAGGACGGGACTTTGTTCCCGACGCTTTCGACGCCGGTCACCTTTATCGACGGGTTTTGCTCATAAACATTCTAGAACAACATAAGTAAAATCGCAAGCCTAAAAGTATTAACCATGTTAGTACTTGTTTTTATTGAGAAAAAATCCATTACGTTATCTATGAAAT
>JADGBS010000091.1:0-9274 GCA_015231325.1 Oligoflexia bacterium
ATTTTTGGCAAGTGTGCTGATCTCTGGCCAAAACATATGCCTTGGTATTGTAAAAATCTTTCTGACGCCCCTTCGTATAAGTCCATCGATTAACTTCAGGATTAGTAATTTTGTGAATATCGAAAGATGCCGTTTCAATAATAAGATCTTTAACTGGCAAAATCAATTTTACAAAATTAATCTCCTTGAGATGTGACCGTACTTTAGAAAACATAGTGGGAGTCAACCACCCGTCTTTGCGGCGACTATTATCAAAGCGAGGTGGGCGATAGCGAAGTTTTCTCCCTCTTCTGCTTCGACGATACATTGCTCGTGCTTCCATTTTTTTGTGAATATCACTCCTTGTTTTAACCTCACTAGCGTAAAGAATTTTTCCACTGGTATTGACTGCTGCAACACCAATGATTTTTGATCCAGAATCAACTTTGAGATGAGTTTCTTGTTTGTACCCTGTACTACCGTATAATAGCTGAATGGTGAAAGGGATCCGTCCGACAACTTTTGCCTTACCACTCTTTAGTAGTTTTCGCGCCTTACCCGGCGTGCAAGGCATAAGCGGTTTTCCATGTTTGCTTAGAACATACACTAACATTGAGTGTACCTCGCTAAACACGAGTTATGCGTATTGCTTGGACCAAGGATGTCCATGCAAATCCGACTTACTCTCGAACAGATATGAGTAGGTTTGATGACGGAAACACTGCAACTCCTCTCGTCGCTGTTTAATCGTCGTCCGCAGGGTTCGGAACTGAGTCGACATCCCGAAGTGCCTATGCATTCTACTCTATCGGTTACTAACATTACGTTACTCCTTTCTGTTAGTGTTCTGGTGAAGTAGCTTCCTCTTTTTTTTAAAGAAGCCGCTGGATCTTTAGTCCAGCGGAGGCTTCACTTTCTTCACACTCTTTTTCTTTGGACTAACTGACGTTGATTTAACCTTTTTACTGCTGGTTACTTTTTTCTTTGATGGTCGCAAGAGCAGATTAGCATCATTTACGGAAAAATGTTCTGGATCAAAGTCATCGCTAACCCATTCTGACATCTCATCATGACGATCGTCCTCTGGGTCTTTAAGGGCCTCTATAAGCTCCATATAGCCCCATGACCCACCACAATCTTCAGGAGGGCATGCTCGCTTACCATCTAAGCAAACTGGATAGCTTGTCTCTTTTAGCTTGCCTAGGTCTAAAATATCTTCCACCAATATCTGGTGCCGCCAACCATCACCGAAGTCATAATTATAGAGAAACTTGATCCCTTTTTCATCTATCAGTTTACTTAGCTTGGTTTTGGCCGCAGGCAAATCTTCTTCAGCACCCCAGTTATCTTCAAATTCATCAGCATTGGATATTCTTAACTCTGGGCCAAAACTAAAATCATACATATGGCAATTATCCCAGCCCATCACTTTTTGGATAACAGCGTGGAGTTTATCGAAGACCATAGTGTCCTCGACTAAAACTCTTCTCCATATCGTTGGTTTGATGTCTAGCAAAGTGATCTTTAATTTTAAGATTGATTTGTTCTTCATAGCGTTTAGTCCTGGTGTTCATCGTTATTATAGTCTAGGGATTTTTGATTAGAATTAAGCTCAGATATGTCTTTGCCAATACAACACTTTTTATATTTTTTACCACTACCACATGGGCATTTGGCATTAACGCCAATCTTATTAGGGTTGGTTATTGGAATCATTCTTCGACCTAAAATATCAGGGAGTCGTAAGTTTGCATCGGCCAGCATACGATCAACAGCATTGTCGACGAGGGTATTTTCTCCATTCCTATTTTTTTCAAGCAAGAGTCTGTTCATTGCTCCAACGTTGGTGAAATTGACACCTTCTTTTTCGGCCATCATCGCCATTGACTTTGCCATCCCCCAATTATTCGGGTCGCTAGCATTTTGAACAATGGTGCTGGCCAGTGGTGCAACTTTCTCTGCAAGCTTTTTGGCGTTAGCAATACGATCAGTTTGTGAAAGAAAAAGGAAGAACGATTCCAACACAGGAGCGACGGCCTCAAATGTATCATCGTCAGCAGTGATCTTTCTTGGCATGACATTGAGGCAAACTTCTTTCATATCGCCAACGTTCCATTGGTCTGGAGTGGCCCCTTGATAATCGTACATATATTTAGAAAAGCATTGGATCACAAAACCGGCGGATTCTTGATTGCGAGATGAGAGAGTAGAAAAGAGTTCACTTCTTTCAAACTCATTGTACCATTCTTCAACCTTATCCGTTGTTTCTTCGTGCTCTTGGTCAGAATATTCATTAACCATAGATTTTTCCTTTAAATTTTCTAGTTGACTCTTAGGGGGAATTTACCAACTGTAAAAAGCGGATGCAATTAACAAAAGCAATTATTTTTATGCCGAGGTATTGGCGCTGTAGGCCGTAGAAAGGCCTCTACTTAAATAGCTTCGGCAGTAGTGAATGACTGATCTCAATAGTCTTCGTCTCATCATCATCAGGGAGCAGCACCATGAAAGCACCTTTATCAAGAAGTTTAGTCACCATCTCTACTCCAACATCATCAACGAGTAGAATTCTCAGTTGATCCTTGGTCTTATTGAAGAACAGGAACACATGCTTTTGATCAGCAGGATCAATGCCAATATCGTCTTTGCAGAGCTGGATTAGCTTTATATCACCCAATCTCATATTGATTGGTTTGGTGTACATGAGGATCTTTCTCTTGTATGGAATTTCAAATGGGATCATGGTTATTTCCTTATGTGTTTTTACTTCTTTGGTAAAGATCTTAATATCTTCTTGATAGAATAAATGGCAAGTACATTATTGGAAGGAGTGCCGGTAATAAAAGCGAGTCAATCGATCTTTGGAGTAACAGCAGGGCCAGCTAAAATACCTCCATCTATATTCAACTCTGTACCAGTCATATATGCGGCCTCATCCGAAGCGAGTAGAACGGCCACTGCTAATACCTCTTGCGGCCCCACTTACAAATGCGATTTTTTTACTTAAGCGGTTCATAGATACCATCTTCCTTTTATTTTGGTTTAACAGTAATTCCCATTATATCGTACGTCTGACTAACGAGCGTTTTTACCTTCTGTACATTTTCAACTGTCTCAATACTTTTGGCCCTGTAAAGATTAATCGTCTCCGTAATGGTATCCTCTTTATTCTCCTCTATAACAAAAGTAGGGATAGTTTGCAAATAGTCCGCTCTTGCATTAGACCTTAAACTCCTCATCATTAATTTTACAGATGTAACCAATTATTTAGTTAACATCCACTTAGCACCTCGACCTCTTCCTATCAGAGTTAGCTCTCCCTTACTCTTCATAGCAGAGAGAACCTTCTTCACCAGCTCTCTATCTAAGTTAGGATGAAGGTTTAAAATATCTGCTACGGTGAAAGTTGTATTGAAAGATAATATCGTTTGCCGAATCATGGTGCTCTTTGTATCAGCGCCTTGTGAAATATCCACTCTATCTTTCAAATCCTGATATGCAGATTTAATAGTGGTAAGAAAATAGTTCCACCAAGGTATTAGGTCATGTTTGTGCTGATGCCACTCGTGTGATGACTTCGCCAAGACCTCATAATAATCGTCCTTGGTATTCTCTATGATTTTCTCCAAGCTGATATATCGTCCCACCTCATACCCTTGCTGATAGAGTAGCAGCAGTGTTAGCAAGCGAGAGACTCTACCGTTGCCATCTCTGAATGGGTGGATACAAAGGAAATCAAAAACAAAGTTCGCCACCAAGATCAACTCAGGCAGTTTGTTATTTTTAGCGGCATCTTGGTAACCAAGGCACAACTGCTCTATGGCATTGGAAATGTCTTCTGCACTTACAGGTTTAAAGCGAATCTTTCGATCTCCACTTGGAGATATCTCGATGATGTCGTTGTCTCTACTCTTCCACTTGCCTGCATCTGAAATCATTCCACCTTGGGCCAGCTTATGTAGCTCCTTTATAACTTTTGAATTTATGGTGAGGCCAGCATGTTTACTGTGAATATAGTTCAATGCCTTTCGATAGCCTGCTATCTCCTCTTCTGAGCGATCCCGTGGTTTAGTCGTTCCGGCCACTAGAGGTAACAGACGATCTTTAGCAACCTCTACTCCCTCTATCCTATTGGACGACTCCGTACTTTGAATAATGGCAGACTCTTTCAATTGCTTTAGTATTTCTGGCCGAACCTTCTTCCACATCTCTTGCATACCTCTGGCCTCTCCACACTGAGAGAGGAACCATGTGGTACTTGGATGGAATAAGATTTTGGAGATATATTTGGAGTTAAATGATTGCATATTTTAATTATTACCCATTTATTACCCATTATCAATAGGGTATTACCCATTTTGAATTGTTCCATTTGGACACGCCATTTGACCGTCCAAAAGGGAAAACCGCTTCGAGTAAATGCGCATATTTGACGATCAAAAACACACCATGTTTTTACCCATTTTGGGGTATGTCCTCGACCTAAAAAGCGCTAAAAACCCTGCAATTTAAAATAGATAGGTACTGTTTGTGAGTTGTTAAATTTAGGGAAGGTTTGTTTTGAGGGAGGAAAGAATGGAGTGGATGATTCCACCGCCCCTAACCCCCTGTAATAACGCCTATTTATTTTCTATTCACGACAACTTACGACCGAGCTTAAAATTGTATTATGGATTCATACAATTAACTCCCTATGCTTCCAGCTTACATCCAGCAAAAACCCAGTTGTAGAGACTGTCAGGACAAAAGTCTATCCCGTTAGGCCAGCAAAGAGTCCCTGATTCCTTGTCTATGTAAAACTGTTTAAAGAATGAATCGTCACTTAAGGCAGATAAGTAACCAGTAAAGCTTACAAAGTCGGCCAGGTTTAACTGCCCAGACTTACCATCATCAAAGGTTAGCAGGATGACCTTATTTCCAATGTATGTTGCTGAAGTTATTTCTTTAAGCATAATTACTCCAGTGGGGTAATCTTTAGTGGAGGTTTGTGTTGTACCAATAAGTTCCAATCATTCTCCAACTCTTCTTTATGGATAGACGCCCACTCTATCACAAGTGATCTAACTTTTGGAGGCAGATGCCCATCAATTATTCCCAAAGTTTTAATATCCACTATTGCCTTGTGCTCATTCCCCCCCTGTGGCAGGATATCTGACCGCATAGTGCTGGGAGAGATAACCTCCGTACGAGTGTCCTATTACGATCGATCCACTTATCAACAAATCATCGACAGCTTGTGAGGTGTTATAACCTCCCTGGGCAGAAGTATAGTCGGACAGACCTGTACCTCGTTGGTCGTAATAAATAACTCGAGTAAATCTAGTGGCGATAGAAAAGTACGGATGGAAGCTGTGATGGGTATTACCAGGTCCTCCACTAACAAGAACTATCGGTATGCTGGCATTAGATGCACCTCCACTACTTGCTTCATCTTCATAGTACAACTTAACACCATCACCAATATCAATTTTTCCCTTACGCGTACTGGGAACAAGGGCATCACAAAGTCTAGGCACTGAGGGGATCTCTTTTATCCACTCTTTTTCAATATGTAATTTACGATCTAAAACGGTTTCTCTAGCATCACTAGCTAAATTCTTATCCACTTCTTTTAGAGTAGATTGCGAACTACAGTTGTTTAAAAGAAATAGAAGCGATAAAAATATTATCCGTTGCATTGTCATGGCCCAGATTCCTATTTTGATGAATTATAATATAATTGCTACCATGCTATCAGAGTGATCCGCTTTTTGGAAACTAAAGGCCATCACCTTAGATACTTCAACCTTCACTGGAGAACTGTGCCAACATCGCCTTTATCCTATCTAGCGATGGCCCTGTTTTGCTCCCACCTTGACCTAGCTTATTCTCGAGTCCATCGAGCGTGGGATTAACTTGTTAATTAGCAGTATGTTCTTCTTAGAGTTGTTAGCGAGAGAGACGCAAAATTCGTACATCATTACTTTTTGTGCATCACTTAGTTCAGCATAAAACTCCTCAATAGCGGTCATTATAGTATCCTCCATGCTGTTTAATTTATTGGCCAACGATAGCAATGATCGGTAACAACATTTATCAGCTCCCCTATGTGCCACTCGCATTTTCCTAAAGCGAGTGGCCATCTTCGAGCGCAAACCGTGTTTAAATGCGTTTCTTGCACTATTGGCCTTCCCCTTTAATGTTTTAGGGCCAGAGGAGAGTCCACCATGATATCTACAACGCTTCTTCCCTGGTATTGAGACTACCGTGCATAGTTCTCCACCCCTAGTGTGCGCTCCACATATGGTCATCGTTATCCTCATCTTCTATTATTGGATTATGGTTTTGTTGGTCATATTTGATTTGAAGGTTCTTTAGAGGGAAAACGCTGTGGCAAGCAAGTATAGGTCAGGTAAACGCCTATCTCCTACGGCCAACGACAACACTAACGACAAATCACTACAAGAGCAGTGATTTAGGGTGATCTCAGGTGATAAACGAGAGGAAAGCAAAGACTCAACGACCCCAATGGGTTGTTAATATTAGAACTGTAAAACTGTTTTTTAAGGGAAATTTAAGATTTGATGATTAGAAAAATGGGGTGGATGATGGGGCTCGAACCCACAACACCCAGAATCACAATCTGGTGCTCTGCCAGTTGAACTACACCCACCACAATAGAAAAACAGAAAAGTGACATACAAAAAAAAATCAAATCAAGACAAATGACTACATCAGCAGATGTTAACAGGAGACCCGCTATGGGTCAAGATACCTTTTCATTTAACTGCGGTCAATTCTTTCGGAAACAAGGCGATCATAATCGGCCCGAACCATCATCAATACTAATTCTTCTAAACCAACACTCGGACGCCAGTCCAATTTGGTACGTGCCTTATTAGCATCTGCCACTAGCGGAAATTCTTCAGTCGGTCGATAAAATTTTTCGTCGATAACTAAGTAACGTTGATAATCCAAATCTAACGCCCCAAACGCTATTGCCAAAAATTCCCTGACCGAATGCTTTTCCCCAGTGCCAATTACAAAATCCTCAGGCGTGGAAAGCTTACTCATTGCATAAATCGCTCGCACGTAATCACCAGCAAACCCCCAGTCACGTACAGCGTCTACATTACCCAATCGCAATTCCTTTGCCAATCCCAACTTAATTCTAGCAGCAGTGGAAGTGATTTTTCGCGTTACAAACTCAACACCCCTGCGCGGAGACTCATGGTTATAGAGAATTCCTGCGCAAGCATGCAACTTACCACTCTCCCTATAATTACGGATCAACTCATATCCCACCAATTTGGAGATCCCATAAACAGAGCGAGGTCTAAAAGACGATTCCTCATTTTGCGGAGACTGCTTCGCACTCCCAAACATCTCCGAAGAACCCGCAAAATATAAATGACACTCTGGACAAATTTGAACAATCGCAGATAAAAGATAGTGGGTACCATTAACATTCGACCCCATTGTCGCAAATTCCTCTTCGAAGGAGTATGAAACAAAGCTCTGTGCGGCCAAATGAAAACAATAATCTGGTCGAACCTTCTGTAACACTGAGTAAATACTCGGAAAGCTGTCCATACCCCCTACATGCAAAGTAATGCGCGACTGGATATCCATGATGCGCCAAAAACAACGCGGATCTTCAAACGACGCCCTCCGCACTATTCCATGAACATCAAACCCTTCGGCAAGCAACAACTCCGCTAAGTAGCTACCATCTTGTCCAGTAATCCCAGTAATCAAGGCACGCCGCCGCCCTTCACCTTTTGTATTCACCCTCTCGTTCGCCTCCCATCATCCACACATCCAGATTTTTTGCCAATTTTACCAAATTTCCTACGATAAAATAATCGCAATAAGTTACACGCACTCTCCAACATTTCCTTGCGATTAATCTTGGAACTACCTCTCTTACGATCGATAAACTCGATGGGCAACTCTATTATCTTATCAGTGCAACGAATTACATGATAAAGCGACTCTACCATAAACGAGTAGCCGTTAGACTTAATCTCTCCAAGGGGAAGTTTACGCAACAACTCAGAACGATAGCCACGATAAGCGGTGGTACACTCTTTGAGAGGAATTCCTGCCAACTTATTTGCCCCCCAATTAGCAATCTTGCTAATAAGATTACGTGAAAAACCGTAGCAAGAACGACCTCCATCGACGTAACGAGAACCAATTACAAAATCGTAAGCATCTCGTGCCCATAAATACCCGGCAATCTGGGGTAAATACTTTGGTTGATGAGAGAAATCTGCGTCCATAGTGATCAACCCATCAAAATTATTCTCAACAACATATCTCATCATAACTATGTGAGCAGTCCCCAAACCCATCTTCCCAGGACGATGAATAATCCTCAGATAAGGATCATTCACCATCATCTTCTCTACCACATCGCGAGTTCCATCCGGGGAGTTGTCATCAATGATTAATACTCGCTGCTCAGGAAGATAACGATGTATCTCAGAAACCAAACTCTCAATATTCAGCGCCTCATTGTATGTGGCCACACCAATCACTAGTTTCATCAATAAAAATCCTACGATAAAAGTATGGTATCTCTTATAATCCTATACTCCCCTATAAAGGAAACAATAAGAATATAGTTGAGTAATGCGAATAAGTCCCCAATATTTTTTAGTACCACCTGAAATTTTTAAAAATACTTAAAAATATTTAAATGAATATCTTGGCACACCGAAAAGCAAATCAATGTATAATATTTAGTAGGACTATGTGACTGAATGGCAAGCGATTGCGCCTTGCGTGCGCCTTAGGAGATCAATAGATGACTGACGAAGTCATAAATTTTGTTAAAAAACGTAATGAAAGCATCGAGCAACGCCGCCGAGAGTTCGAACGAGTTATGTTTCAAAATTTTTTAGGAGTATACTCCGTTCTCGATGACGACAAAGAACAAACGGTGGCCATAGAATTGGTAGACATATCCGATAACGGATGTCTCTTTCAGATTCCATGCCATAACCCCAAAAATTCCGCCAGTATCCAACATTTACGCAAAAAGAGCTCCGTGGATCTGAGAATTTACTTCACCGAAAAAAGTTATCTACTTATTGCTGTATCTGTCCGCTACTGTAAAGAATTCGTCGACATGGAAGGAATTACTTACTTTCGCTTTGGATGTGAGTTTGACAAAAGTTCGTCATCATTTGAAGCGCTGGAAAGTTTTATTAAGTTTATCTATAAGTTTGCCGAGCACGCTTCCACCGATCGTGGCGACGGTAAAGTCATCCTGCATTTATAAATACAATTCCATTAAATCTAGTAAAAA
>JADGBS010000091.1:9313-14126 GCA_015231325.1 Oligoflexia bacterium
TGAAAGTATGTGCAATAATCAAATTTTTACTAAAAGCATTCCAAAAACCCTGGTGCTCATTCCAGCAAGGTATGAGTCGTCTCGTTTTCCTGGAAAACCGCTGGCACAAATTGCCGGAAAGAGTATGATTGAACGGACTTTTACCAATGCCGCGGAATCAAATTTTGAGGTGGTGGTGGTGACAGACCATCCGTTAATAGAGGAACATGTCCGCTCATTCGGTGGAAACGTTGTCCGAGTGGATGACCAGGTAAATTCGGGAAGTGATCGCATCTACCTTGCATACAAACGTTTCTTCAAGCATTTATCCAAACGTTTATCTGAACGGCTTCAACAAGATTACCAATTTATCATCAATCTTCAGGGCGATGAGCCACTACTTCCAGGTTCAGAGTTGGTAAAGCTCCCCCTGCTTTCCGCCAAAAGTGGACATCCGATCTCTACCCTGATAAAAGAGCAAAAAAATTATGACTGTGAAGAATTTAAAAACCCCAATGTGGTTAAGGTGATTTTCAGCAAAAAGACAGAGGAGTGCCTCTACTTTTCGCGCGCATCTATCCCGCATTTTACATCCACGCATTTTGCATCCCATTCCACTGCGACCCCTTGGTATCAACACATTGGTGTATATTGCTATAGTAGAGATGCTTTGGAACGTTTTGTTTCTACTCCTCCTTCATCTTACGAATTAAGCGAGCGCCTCGAACAACTGAGAGCACTGGAGATGGGGATAAAGATTGGCGGAGTTCCGACTGTCGCCAATCTGATTGCAGTGGACACCCCTCAAGATATAATTAGAGTGGAAGACGCGCTCAAAAATAAGATAACCCAGGAGATGGCCAGATGATCAGCAAGGTTAAAGCAAAAAAATATATTTTTATAACTGGTGGGGTCTCTAGCTCACTAGGGAAAGGCCTGGCCGCGGCCTCAATTGCATCATTACTAGAACGAAGGGGTATCAATCTACAAATGTTAAAGATGGACCCCTATATCAATGTCGATCCTGGAACTATGAGTCCTACCCAGCACGGGGAGGTGTTTGTTACCGACGATGGCGCAGAGACCGATTTGGACCTCGGTCACTATGAGCGTTTCACCTCGCTAACCCTTCTCCGAAAAAACAATTTCACCAGCGGCCAAGTATACCAACAAGTAATTGAGAATGAGCGGGAGGGACGCTACCTTGGCAAGACAGTACAAGTTGTCCCACACATCACTGACGAAATTAAAAGGCGTATTCACATTGCTACCGAGGATGCTGACCTGCTGATTGGAGAAATTGGGGGAACCGTCGGTGATATCGAATCGCTCCCATTTTTAGAGGGCATTCGCCAACTCTCAACTGAAGTGGGACAGGGGAACGTGATCTTCATTCACCTGGTATTGATTCCATATTTGAGAGCGGCCGGTGAATCTAAATCTAAACCAGCACAACACTCTGTAAAAGAGTTACGCAGCATCGGACTATTCCCAGATCTTATTATTTGTCGTTCTGAGCGTCCAATAGATGCACCGTTGATAGATAAGATCTCGCTCTTTTGTAACGTCCCACATAACAACGTATTTCAATCAGTAGACTTAGATTCTGTTTACAAACTCCCGCTCGAATTTCACAAACAGCATTTAGATGCTCGTATTACTGAACTGTTAGGCATTTGGGCCAGCGAACCCAAAGTTGCTGATCTACAAAAAATGGTTTTCAACTTTGACAATCCATTAAAGAACGTACGTATTGGCATTGTAGGTAAGTACACTGAACTTACCGAATCTTACAAATCCCTTGAGGAGGCAATCCGTCATGGGGCAATCAACCAACAGGTGCGAGCGGAACTCGATTATATCGAGGCCGAAGATCTGGAAGGAAAATCTCCACTGGAGATCGAACAACGCTTGAATAAAGTTGACGGCATCTTAGTCCCAGGTGGTTTTGGTGAAAGAGGTACTGAGGGAAAAATTTCTGCGATTCGTTGGGCGCGTGAAAATAAAGTTCCGTTTTTGGGAATTTGCCTCGGACTGCAACTAGCGGTGATCGAATTTGCACGCAGTCGTGCTGGTATCGAAAACGCCACTTCCGCTGAATTCTCATCAGAAGGCAATCAACTACGTTCTGGAGTGGCAGTAATCCACTACTTAGATGGTCAAAATCAGCACGCCGCCAAGGGCGGAAGTATGCGTTTAGGAGCATATTCTTGTACCATATTTCCTGACACTCTGGCGCATCACCTATATCAAAGTAAAAAAATCTCTGAGCGCCATCGTCATCGATTAGAAGTAAATAACCGATACGTTGATCAGCTAAAAAATGCAGGGCTTGTTGTCTCTGGAATTAATGAAGAAAATAATTTAGTAGAACTAATAGAAATTCCTAGCAAAGAGCACCCATACTTTATCGGCTGTCAATTCCATCCTGAATTTAAATCCAAACCGTTTCTTCCTCATCCGCTCTTTGCAGGATTGGTTATGGCAGCAATTAAATATCGCACAGTAATCGATTAGTTATAAAAAAAAGGAGTTTCTTTGGTTTTAGCAGCACTAACTGCGGAACTAATTTCGCCCGAAATTTTGCAACTTCTCATAAATAAGTTGCTGACTGCCATTTTAGAGCGAACGAGCTCACAAACAGGCCCATCACAAACAGGCCCAATGGAAAAAAATGTTTTGTCGCAAGTGATACTTTTCGGTTCGGCGGCACGTAATCAAGCAACGATTTATTCCGATATTGACTTATTAATCGTCGTTAACAGCGTGTCCGATGTTCGACCCACAATGCGTAAATTTGCCGGACTCTCCGGAGAATTGAATTGGGCCCTGGACTTAATTGTAGTCGACAGGGAGCAGTTCGAGCGAAAAAGAGAAATAGGTGGCGTTTTCTTTGATGCTTGGAATCAAGGAATTGTTTTGTTCGAAAAAGAAGGAAAAGGAAAGGGAAAAGGAAGTAAGATCGATGACACCAAAACAAGAGAGATTGTATAAACCAGAATATGCATTAGAGTTACTTCGCATAGCGGAAGGTGACCTTGGTTCAGCACTGGCACTGTATAAGGCCGAAGTGCAATCAATAAGAACACCTACCGGAAATGAGACAATGCTAGATTATGGACGGCCTGATAACGTATGTTACCACTCTCAACAATGCGTTGAAAAATTGGTAAAGGCCGTCCTTTGTTTTCTGAAAATACCGGTACCTCTTTCTCATGATCTTGATCTTTTGATCTCAAAAATTCCCAACCAACATGGATTTCCAATTGATTATTCATTAAGTGAATTAAGTCTTTTTGCATCCATTCGTAGGTACGAAGAAGGAACTATGATTCTTAGCGACGAAGATCTGATTGCGTCGATCAATATCGCCAAACAAGTACTGATGTGGGCAAAGTCAATAATTAAAAAATAAATAATCTGTTGACAACTTCGTTCGTTAATTGCACCATGGTCTTGTTTTCTTCATAACGGAACACGGTGTAATTCCGTGGCGGTCCCGCCGCTGTAATCGGGGACAAGTTTTTGTTAATAAGCACTTTATTAAGCGCATTTAATAAGTACTCTATTGATTCACTGTTGGCCACTGGTTGATTAGTAACCGGGAAGACCTGCAGAGGCCTAGCAGAAACTTGAACGATCCGAAAGCCAGAAGACGAGAAGAAAATGAAGATGAAAAACCAGATGGTAAATGGTTTATTCGTCCAGCACTAACCTATAAACCGTAGGAGTTTAAGGAGTTTCTCAATGATCTCATCTCAATTCTCACAATCATCTTCCGTCGCTTCACAGTCATCTTCTGCTATTCCGTCCTCTGTTATTTCATCCTCTGTTATTATTTCCTATCGTCGGCGTTGCCTAAATTTCGGCAATAACATTGGTCTTACTCACTATATTCTTTTTTAATTTATATCTTTTTAGAAAGTCAAACATTAGGAGTATCCAATGATACAAGCTACCTCTTCTGGTGGCCATGTTGGTTATTACGCCAATATGGGCGCTGGTCCATCATTTTCTTTTATTGATATCGGCATCGCTGACAAAATTGTGGCCATTGAGGCCAATAGTGCATTTTGGAGTATCGTTTCCTTAGACGCCATACCTGGGATTTTGGGAAAAAATTTTAGTGAGCAATTTATTCCAATGTTAAATTCATCGTTGTTAAATGAGATGCATCAATTACGCCATGGAATAACTCCTAGTGCCGCATATATTAATCCCACTGAGCGTTGTAACTTTAATTGTGACTACTGCTACCTTCCTGAAGATATTCGTCTTTCAGGAAAAAGTATGTCTACTGAGGAGTTAATAGAAACACTTGACATTCTTGATAAAGAATTCACAACATCACCCACAAAATCATCCGCAGTATCATCGAATTCTTTACCGGCACGACCCAAGATTATATTCCATGGGAGTGAACCACTTTTGGTACGCGACTCTATTTTCACAGCAATTGAGCATTTTCATCAGCGCTTCGATTTTGGCATCCAAACCAACGCAACACTGCTTGATGATAGCGCAATCAAATTTTTGCGTAAATACAAAGTGGGGATCGGAATTTCTCTGGATGCTCCTGATGAAATTACCGCCAATGCCAGTAGAAAAAATTGGCAAGGTGAAGGTGCATTTACAAAGATCGTTAAAGTACTAGATCTTCTCTCTGACTATCCTGCATTTAATGTTATTACTACCATCACTCAAAAAAATGTTAATCACTTGGTAGAGATGGTCGAATTTCTTCATGCAAAGGGAGTTCGTACCGCAATGTTAAATCCAGTTCGTTGTACGCGAAATAGCGACAAAGAAATTATGCCTGACGAAGAACAGCTGA
>JADGBS010000092.1:0-13167 GCA_015231325.1 Oligoflexia bacterium
AGTTAGAATATTTCCAGTGAATAAAAGAAAAAGGAATTAATACTGCGCAATACCAAGAGAGAAAGAGCATTCCTAGCGGGTTCTCTTTTCGTTCTTTAATAATGAGATAAATTCCTGGGAAGCTGAGGATGAACCATGGACCTAAATTTTCTAACAAATAATAGGGATAGGTAAACAACAATAGGCGGGATTCCCCTCTACCTTCCACGATAGTACCAAAAAATTGCATGTTGATGTAGTCTTTAAAACGGCCAAATTCTCCTACCTGCCAAAGCAGTAAAGGCCAGATTGAAAATATTGCTATCCCAAGCAAAAGACCAATCCACGGAATAGTTGTAGCAAGCGTAATGGGTGTAAACAGATATTTCAATTTTCCAGTAACCAACAAATGAAGTGCTATGGTCATCGGCAGTATAAGCGCCGGAGGGCCTTTGGTAAGTAGTGCTAGGCCGAAACACACTCCGACCAACATCCACATCCACATGCACATGCCCGTTGACTTATGCCCTACGGGTCCGTGGGCCACGAACTTACTTTTGTATATTTTATAGTAGATAAAAAGTCCTAATGAAATAAACAATGTCAGTGGTATATCGAGGTTAGGTGATCGGGCCTTTTTGTATAGTGGTGGAAAAAGTGCGAAAAAAATTCCAGAAAAGTACGCCCAGCTCGTCAAGTTGAATATTTTCTTTTTTAGGGTATTGCTGCCATCAAAAACAAAATAGCTTAGAAGTACGGTCAGGATAAGCGCTAGGCCACAGCTAAGTCCTCTAGCACTCATCCATGAGTGACCGAAAATGGAAAAAAAAATGCCTTCTATTACGAAATAAAGAGGCGGATGAGAGATATACACGTTGAAGTAGATTTCGTTTAGGGAGGAAAGTAGCCACTTTCCTTTCAGGAGTGCGTTTTTTCCCAGCACAGCATATAGATACCCATCATGAAAATATCCTTTAACCCAAAGGTGTTGAAAAAGAAAAACAATGGATGTTGTGAAGATCAGTGTCCATTGATATGGTTTTTGCAAATCAAAGCTTGCGGAATTAAGAAAAAAATTCTTTAGATACTTTCTCATTATTGCATCACCATTATATCTGGGGTTATTAGCTGTATCCACTGGCAGTTAACTGTTAACTGTTAATTACTAACCGTTCAAAAAAAATTCCAGGATGTTGTTCCACTAATTTCTCAGCGAGTATCTTTTGGATTTTTTCTTCAGTCAAGAAGAGAGTGGCGATCTTCAGGGGGAACTCTAAATTGTTTTGATTTAATTTTTGATGGGTGCGGACCGCGCTATCGATAACGAGCTTGATCACCGAGGCGCATGAAGCGAGGGTTTTGTCGAGGGTTTTATTGCTAGATTCTAATTTGAGGAGAGCTAAGTAGAATGGTTTTTGATACATTGAGGTCAATATTACTTCGCAATTGTGTGTGCTTGGCGAAGGTGTTAAATCGGTATTCATATCCATGTTTGTATGATGCGCCATATGCTTTGAAAACATCCCATCACTTAGATATTCCAAAAAAGCGATGATTGCTGGATGGGAGTTGAGTTGTGTATATGGGGTGGTAGGTTTATTTTCGGTATTGTGGTTAGTAAACAACAGCAGCCCAACGCAGTTGATGTCTATTTTTCGTGGCCAATCATTAGTGATGAAGTTATTAATCTCGGCTTTTCGTAGTTTGATTGCCTCTTCCTCGTTCATCGTTTTGCCTTTTTTTGCCCTTTCTTGTCCTTCTTTTGTCCTTATATCTCACGCGATAAAGTTTTGGCAATGGAGTCTAATACACCGTTTATGAACGCGTATGATGATTTGTCGGCAAACTTTTTTGCTAATTCAATGGCCTCATCGATTACTACTCGAACGGGAGTCTGATGATAGAAAGTAAGTTCATAGGTCGCCAGTAACAATATTGTCAGGTCTAATGGTGATATTTTTTCGATAGTCCATTTTCCTGAGTGTTTAGATATGATATCTTCAAGTGCAGTATAGTTTTCTACCACTCCATCAATCATTTTTCGTGCAAAATCCAACTTGCCCTCGCTTGGAATGTCGTTCTTGTTTTCAAATGTTTGATTGAAGTAGTTCAGATAATCTTCGATATAACGAGCTCGTTTAGCTTGATCTTGCGAATTTATGATTTCTTGTGATGGGAATGCTTTACGATATTGCAAGTGGTATAGAAATTGAAAAGCATAGATCCTGGCAAGACTTTTATTACTATTACTATTGCTATTGCCAGTATTGAATTTATTGTCGTTATTCTTGTTATTGTTGGATTTTTGCATTTAAAATACCGATATTTGCACCTTTCTGTTATCCTCTATCCTCATGGTCCATAATCCCTGCGAAGGCCTTCTGGACATTCTATCATGGGATTGAATGGAGAATACCATAGTATATAGAGGATATAGAGGATTCTCGAGCGAAAATTAATTAAAAATTTGACGCTGCTTGACAAAATTGGTACAGTTATGACAAATTTTATGGATTCTAATGGATTCTGATAATTGGGAACAGACTTTGGGACGAATTTTTGGAGTTTTTGACATGGGGTTTGTAATCAGGTTGATGTTGTTGTTACTTCTAATAATTATTTCTAAGCAGGTATTTTCGTGAGTTTACTGCTTACGTTTATGTTTATGTTTATGTTTATGTTTATTTATTAATAAAAATTCGTGAATCTAATGCCCACCGGTCTTCTTCGATGTTTTTATCACTGATGCTATATTCTTCCAGCTTATGTTCAACCTCCATTAAATCACGTTGTAGTTGTGAGTGCTTGTTTTTAGTATTATTTTTGTCGTTTTCTAGCGCGGATAATTCTTCCTGCAACTCGTTTTCTAGTTTTATTCTAAGAACTTCGTATTTATTGCTAAGTGATTCGACTCTGTTCATGTAGTCGTCTAATTCCTTTTTCTCTCGGTCAAGTTTTATTTTGAGTGCTCCTTTCTTTTTTACCAAAGTTTCAATTACTTCATGTGCTAACCGGATATTATTTGCCAAATTTTTTGATGACATCAATACTGGGGAGCCTACACTTAGCTGAGTTCTTTTTATGCATTTGTCGATTTCATTCACTTGTAGTAGCAGATAAGCAGTACTTTTGGCCAATAGGGCCGAGCTGCAACGGTAGGCGCTGTGACTGCTCTTTATACTGAACAATGTTCGAGCGCTCCAGATTTCGATTTTATCTTCTTTGTTCAAGAACTTTTTGTTTTTAAAATTGACCTTAATTCTGAGAATGGCCGTTTCTTTATTAATTTTGGATATTCTTCCCTCGAATTCTTCCAATTTTTCTGTTGGTGTCATTGAGGAGTCAATGATGCTGCTATTTACTTCAGTACTAATTAAAGGCATGGTCATAATAAAAGTATTAACCAAAATCAAAATTTGGACATAGATAGAATTATAACAATGACGATGATGATGACAATGATGGCAATAATGACGATGATGATAAGATCTTTCCATTAATTAATTATCTTATCAGAGAGATGTGTAGACAAAGAGGTAATCCGTTCCTATTGGGGGTTCTATGTCAAAAAAGGGCGTTGTAATTAGTATGTCCGATATTGCGTGGATTTTTGGAAAATTTTTCTTTTATATCTTGTTTGCCCGGTTTTTTTAATATAATACTGGATAAAAATTCTTTCTTATGTAACGGTTCATCATATTTCAGGGTGATCATGCCAGGAAACAGATGCAATAACTCTTGGGGTTTTAGAAAATCTTGAGCACCATAGCTGTTAGAATCAAAATCGGCAACAGTTAACTGGTTAATGGTATATGATTCAAAAATAATAATTCCACCTGGTTTCAGCCATTTTAATAATTTCTTATTCAATTCCCTATCCACGAAATAGAAACAAATAATGGCATCGAATTCGTTGTCTTTAACTTGGTAATATTTAAAAGAGGTTGCCACTCCCTTGATTTTTACACCATACTCCTGTGCTAAGTTCAGCGATTTCTTAATGGCCACTGAACTGATATCTATGCCTGTAACATCAAGACCTTTTTGTGCCAGGAACACTGCGTTTCTTCCTTCTCCCATGCCGACATCCAGTACTTTAGCGCTAGGGGGGAGGTAATGAACATTTTCTCTTAAAAAATCAGCAGGACCCTTTCCATACACATATATATTGCTACCATATTTTTTATCCCAAATTTCTTGCAAGGACTCTTTTTCACCCATGCCTGAAAGTTCATTGAATCTTTTTGCGGAAAGCGGCCTTTTGGAATTAGTAGTAATTTTTTGATTGGTATTTTTCAGTGAGTTAATTTTTTGTGAATCGAGCTGTTGTGAATCAATCTGTTGTGAATCAATTTGTAACGATTTGCAGAGCGGGATGTTGAACAAAAAAGCAACAACTACTACAACTACAACAACTACAACAACGGGTAGAGCAACTGTAACTGTAAGGAGAGTGGATTTTATGTGTTGTGAAAAATTCATCATTTAAATTTATTTATTAATATAGTCGATAAATGTATGAACGTATAATATAATAAGCTTACAGGTGTGTAAGTTTAATGTGGTTTGTGTAATTCATCAAGTTTTTCCATCAAATTATTTTTTACTGTCATTTCTGCGTTAATATACAACTCGATGGTGTCGAACATCCGTTGTAACACTTTGCTAAAGATGATAACTTTGTCGTCTGCGGTTTTGATCATATCCTGGGTGTGGTTTAGGTACCACAAAAGTTCGTCAACTTTGGTGTGAAATTGATCTAGTGAAGATATTACGTCGGTTGAACATTGTTGTAGCGTCTCTATTTTGCACTGGCTGTATTTGGAATAAAATATTTCTTTGAATTGTTCACGTGAGCGCTTCAGGGAAAATTCCAATAAATATGCGCTCCTTCTAGTTACAATGCGTTCTAATAAATTTTTGGCATCGATTTTTAATAACAAGAGTAAGGACTTAGTTCTTTCTAATTTTATTTTTTCTCTTTCGGATTTACTTATTTGTTTAAGTCCATTATTTCTATTTCTTTGTTTCATATTGACAAGCACCTCACTTATTTACGACGAATGGTCGAAGATATCTACTAGTCGACCACGTTTACCACCTGGCCATCTTTCATCGGAAGAATATAAGGAAAGATAATGATTGCTGATTTCATTGACCAACCATCTGATGTCCAACGGTGCTGAATAAAAATAGTAGTGCCTGGAAAGAGCACCGAGTAATGGGAAACAGCTGCTTTTTTCGAAGGAGGAAATGTGGAATAAGTATGTCTTCTTATTTTTTACTGCGGAAAGTAGTGGCGTTTGTACAAGCTTTTCAAAGACTTCCTTTTCCCTTAGTGAGGTAGCAGTCACCATCACATATGGATAATATTGTTCCCGACTAACCGAATCTAGAAAGATATCTAAATCTATGAGGATTATTCGAACTCCCTTATTGGCAAATTCTTGAATTAATTCTTGAGTTATTTGGGTTAGAGGTTGATAACCTAGTTGGTCGTCGTTGTTTGTATCTGTAAGCCTAAGCAAGAAAATGTGTTTGCCGGAGCCGGAGCCGGAGCAAGGAGTAATTTCCATTTCTTTTAGTGCCTTGAGTGCTTTTAGCGCGTTATGTTTCTTTACATTTTCCATTGCAAAAAATCCCTCCTTAGGTTTAAAATTCAAAGGTCTAAATCCTGAAGCTTCTTTTCTGAGGCTTCTGTTCATTGTGTTTTCTGGCCCGTTTGTATACTTTCGTATGCTTTCGTATTTCGACCCTCTTCCTTTCGGATGAAATATTTTATAACTTAAGCGATTAGTGATCAGTATAATCATCTAATAAACTTACATAAGTCAGATAAAATAAAAATAACTTGCTATCCGTTCTGTGATTATTCTGTTCTGTCTTTAATATACAAAGTGATGTATAGTCCAGGTCAGGTTTTATTTAAATTTAAAAGGAGTTTATAGAATGAAAGGGCATTGTTGTTGTGGCAACAGTAGTGGTAATAGCATTAGTGGTAGCAAGAATAATTGCAAAAAAGATTTTATTCATATTAGCGATTACAGTAGTGAAGAATTAGAAAAAATTATCTCTTTGGCCGAGGAGATGAAAAGAAATCCTCACCAATATCGAGAATCACTTAAAGGAAAAAGTTTGGGGATGATTTTTTCTAAGAACTCAACGCGCACACGAATTTCCTTTGAAGTAGGCATTTTTCAGTTAGGTGGGATGGGTCTCTATTTTGGTGCCAACGATTTGCAGCTTTCGAGAGGAGAAACGGTTCATGATACTGGCAAAGTTCTTGCTAGGTATTTGGATGGGATTATGATCCGGACTTTTGCTCACAACGATGTTACTGAATTGGCCAAATACGCCTCAATACCGGTGATAAATGGATTAACCGACTATAACCATCCCTGTCAAGCGATGGCAGATATCATGACTATCAAAGAAAAGTTTGGAACTTTGAAAGGTTTAAAATTGGCCTACGTTGGTGATGGCAATAATGTTGTTCGTTCTTTAGCTCACGCATGTATAAAATTTGGATTAGACGTTTCGATAGTCACTCCTAAAAACTATGCCATGGAGGAGGGGTTTATTGTCAGCGCGCAACAACTTGCTAATAGTCATCACAAAACCAAAGTGTTGGTGACCGACGATATCAAGAAAGGGGTGGATGGAGCAAACGTTGTCTATACTGATACTTTCACCAGTATGGGTCAGGAGGCGGAGCGGGAGCGTAGATTGCGTGATCTAAAGGATTATCAGGTAAATGACCAGGTAATGTCGTATGCTAATCGCAATGCTATTTTTATGCATTGCTTGCCCTGCCATCGAGGAGAAGAGGTTACTGCTTCAGTGATTGACGGGCCACAGTCGGCCATTTTTGACGAGGCAGAAAACCGGTTGCATGCCCAGAAGGCGATCATGTATATGCTGATGAAGTAATTGATAAAGTAATTGGCCAATAGATATTTCAGGATATTTCAAAAATGAAAATAAACAGTATTCCTTTGCCGTTAAACGGGATTGCGCAAAAGTATCGATCTATTTTGGATAGAACATTGCCTTATGTTCTAACTTTTCCTGCGAATCTTTCGCAATATGATCTTAGTCCATGGGGATATAAGATTCCCACTCAAAATATTTTTTCCTGTGTAGATGCTACCAAGGCAATTTTTTTTGATCTGCTGCAATCGTTGGATCAGCTGGCCTTTGGTCCGGTTGGCATGCCTATGGATAAATGGGTGTTTTTTGATTGTGGGGAAATGCCAGGTGGGGTTTGTGGATTTGGGTTGTATGCGAAGGATCTTTCTGATAGTGAAAAGGAATTTTTTAAAATAGATCGACTCGTAGCGAAGAGTAAGGGCAATGATATACATTCTCAAAATTTAAACATAGACGAGCTGTTTGTTCCTATATCTATGTATATTGCAATTCCTATGGCCACTCCTTCTGCCTGGTTTGGTCATAATTTATCCTCCGCAAATTCAGTTTTAGGTAGTAGCTTTCAAGGGCTAGGGTTATTAACCAAAGTTTTGGCATTAAAGGTTTTCAACATTCATACCATTTATGGGGCCACTCAGTGGGATTCTAAGTCGCTAAATATTCATTTACAAATTAGCGACATGGAGATGATGAGCGCATATACTCCAGCACATTCTTTTTGTAACACTATCACCTATAAATCTTTTTATGACGATGAAATTTTACTGAGTGCTCTATCAGGTGAAAAAAGAGAATCGAAAAACTATGATCAGTTAGTTGATGTTATGGATGAGAGCGCAATTTCGACATTACAAATAAGAATTGCATCCGGGGATAAATTTATTATCAACGGTCGGCCAGTTTATCGAGATGGAAAAACTTTTTTGCCAATAAAAACATTGGTGACTAGATAAAGAACGACAACGAATGATACCAGGTGACTTTTTTTGCGACTCAAGTTGTATCTGCCTTTTTTTTTCGAAAAAATGTTAGAGGTAGTATTTTTCCTGAAGGCAATACGTTCCAACTGGAATCTTCTTGTGGTTGAGTTATTGAATAAAAATTTTTAGCATTTTCATTTGATAAACTTTTTTTGATTTCTTCTCGATCAATCATCCGAAAGCGGTTTTCTATATCCTCTTTAGTAACTCCATTTGTTGCGCTCACATAGGTAGCAACCCAAGTTATTTTTAAGAAGTTAATTATTTCTTCGATGTCATCAATATGACCTTCGGTAATTTCGAAAATATTTTTTTGATTGTTCATCAAAAATACTCCTTTGGAAACCAGGTCTTTTAGGGCCTGGAAGAGATGAATATTCCCGCGACAAATTTATCCCAATGGCGTGAGGACGTCAATTCCATCCATGATTACCTGGACCTCCAATATTAAGGGGCCAGCGGGGATAGCAATGGCGAAAGTTGTCCCACTCGCATCCAGGCGTGTTTGTACAAACTTGTGGATTATCGATTATGGAACATTCTCTTGTGGAGGGGTTGTGGTACACTCCGTCATGGCCGTTATAACCAGTTCTTCCTTCACAGCTATTTAGTAGTTGATTCCAGTTGCATTCCGAGTTTTTTTCGCAATCATAACGGTTATGATTATTATTGCAGCTTACACTTGCGCTTGGCCTAGTTGTCGGAGTGAATCTCATGTCACATCTATTTTGACGAGGGTTCCATTTGCATCCTATCGTGCGTTCGCATACTACGGGATTAATACATTGCGAACAGACATTAGGAAGGGGTTGTGGATTAGTAGTGGGAGGGTTCCATGGATACGGATTAGAACTAGGAGCAGGGACAGGTGTAGGCGCAGAAATAACCGGAGGGGTAAATGTAGGTCCCAGGGTTGGATCGTTATCGTTAACATCCTCATTGTTTAGGCATCGCCCGTAATTGATATCCCAATAGCAACTACGATTTTGGTCGCAGCTAGAAAGATCAAACTGCTCACATACTGTGGCGGTTGCAGAAAAGTTGAATAAAGGACACGATAGAAGTAAGAATAAATAAATTGATGAATTTTTTTTCACGGTAAATATCTCCTTTGAGGTTTTGTACTTCCGAGGTTTTATACTCTAAGTGACTCATGCTGTAAAAGATGAATTGTCTTTTTTAAAAAAATTACTAATTTTTCTGTCTTTGATATAGACCCACAAATTTACACTGCTTGCTTTTTATTATGCAAATCTCTTGCCGTAATTAAATTATCTATCTATAATGCGCGGTCTGGGTTGTGAGAGGTAGTAACAGGAAATTTTGTCTTAATTGGCATACTTCTTGCACGTAGAAAATATGTGATTTTTTACTAATTGGTACTATAGTCTTCCACAAAATGATTAAGGGGCAGGAAGACGAGGCGAGGCGCCGAGGCGTACATAAACGTACGTCGCAGGCGATGAGTCCGAAGTCTGACGAACCCCTTAATTATTTTGTGGAAGACTATACTTGGAAGAGAAGAGATAGACTGCAGATCTTCTCTCTCTGCTATTTATATTTATTAACAAAAGAGGCAGTCAAAACACAGGAGTTTTACATGAAAACATTAGTAGCAATGCTCACCACTCTATGCATTGGGGTGACCACTGTGAGCTTTGGAGTTAACGCTTTTGATGAATTAGATCCAGTAGTGGATCAAGGTGCACCTCAAGGTTTAGTGGTTCATATTGCCCCTGATGGTGGTCGTGAGGTTTTTAAAACATCATTGGATCAAGGGATCATTAATAATGATGCAGCAGCAGCAGCAGCTCTTACCAAAGCAATAAAAGAAGAAAACAAAGTTGAAAGTGTTGCTCCACTTTCAGAACTTGATCGAACCTCATCAGATGACTCTTGGAACTGGGTTTGGAACATGATCTCAAATGCTGCTGGATACTTCTCTTATAAGTATCGTCATCAGGGAAGAAGTTATGACTACTATCCATCATATTCTTATTCCTGGAGTGGTCACCAATACAGCTATTACTACAACTCAAATTGTTATGGTAATAGCTATAGTTACAACTATAGTGAGAGTTATGGTTACCACCACAGCAGTGGCCATGGTCGCAACCATGGTGGTGGTTATGGTTACAACCATGGCAGTGGCCATGGCTATAATCATGGCGGTGGTTATGGTCACAACCACGGCGGTGGTTGGTAGTAATAAGTCTGTAAATTGTAAATAATTAATTTCATAGCATCCTTAACTAAATTAAAGGAACTGAGGGTTACTACTAAAGAAGTAGTGACCCTCATCGATAAAAGAATAAGAACAAAAATAATAATATAATCAAAATACAAGAGAAGGAAAGATGTCTAAACTTAAACTTCATTTTCTGATGTTGTTGTTTTCATCGTCATTACTTTTAATATTTGTATCTATAGTGCCGGTATGGGCAACAACTGGAGTTGTTGATCCTGAAAGGTTGTTAATTCAGTTTGGAATAAATCCTTATCATGTGAGTGATCAACAGTTACAAAATGTAAAAATTGCTATTCTTGATAATGGTTTTGGAGGATACGCTCCAGAGAAAGAATTACTTCCAACCAGTACTCAATTAGTGCAGCTCACTCAGATCCCTCAAGGTTCCACTAATCATGGTTTGGGAATGGCACAAATAGTGTGGGCATTGACAGGACAATTGCCCAACGGACCGTCCTTTTATTTAGTCAACACCAATGGCTTTTCAAATTTTAAAGCAGCAGTACAATATGTGATCGATCAGAAAATGGATATAGTGCTTTATAGTCAAGTGTGGCCTTTTGGAGGAAACTATGACGGCAATGGCTTTATTAATGCTCTCGTAACGAAGGCAGTGCAAGCAGGGGTTATATGGATAAATGCTGCGGGAAACTATGGCTACAAGGTTTACAATGGTTATGTTATAGATACCTGTGACAAATCGTTACGCTTTGAAAATAAATTTGATGAAGGCAGTGCCACTATAACACTGAGTTGGAACGATTTTACTGATGATGATAGCTATAACTCTTCCAAAGATCTTGATCTATTTGTTTATGATGAAAATGAAAAATTGGTAGCATCATCTACTTATATCCAACGTAATGAAGCACCAGCACCAGGAAAGGATCCACTGCTTTCTAGTCATGCCAGAGAGGTAATTACTCTTCAAGATTTAGATAAAGGGATTTACAAAATCAAAATCAAAATGAAATCAAATAACTTTATACCTAGTGATCGTTTGCGGATCATTATAAAGGATGATAGAGAGGAGGCCATCTCCTTTGTTGATCATACTAATGATGGAGAAATCATGCCTCCTGCAGATAACCCTCTTGCAATCACAGTGGGTGAGGGTGTGAAATTTTCGTCTATCGGACCAACTGCTGATGGTAGAGTTAAGCCTGATACGATAATCCAAGATGCAACTGTCGCCTTTTCTAACGGTATGGGGACCAGAGGATCGTCGAATGCTGCTGCAATTTTTACTGGTATTGTAAGTGTAATGAAAGCATATGCACCACAATTGAAAATAGAACACTTGCGCGAGTTAATAAGGTTAAACCAACAAACAAGAATAAGTGGCGTTAGCGTTGGTGTTGGTGTTGGTGCTGGGTATGCAGATTTGATGGAGTGTCCGTCCAATGAACCAATAGAACCTCGTTTACAGCAACTCATACCAGCAAGAGGTCAGTTGATGATGAATCGTTACGATCGTCATTATGTTGTGATTACGAGGGAGGATCCTTTCTTTTTGCCAGGACCGATGAGCGCGAGGATCAGTCGTGCTGCTCAAAATGATGTTATTGCATATGATTTAAGAACACAGAGATGGTCGATGATTTCTGGCAGTATGGTTGCAAGAGTTCTTCGCCCTCCACTAGTAGAGTTTAGAAAAGCTAATAATGTAGTTGAGAGACCGCCCCGAAAAAATTATCTTTGGAAAACCCCTACTCCTGTTGAACTAGAGAAGATCTTTTCTCAATGAGAACAAAAAAAAACAAAAAAAGGTACCAATAGACTTTTTTTTGAACCGAGACGCCGGAAGCTCTGGCCCTTCAGGGCCAGAGCTCACAAAGGTGCTAGATTCCTGATACCTTTTGCAAAGCATTTTTTAAGTGCTTAGTTATCAACAACTTTAGTATTGGGAGGGATTTTGAATTCAAAGTGATTGGAGGCAAAGACAGTGTCTTCTTTTAATTCAGAGAGGAGTAGCAGCACTTTTTTGTCATCTTGATAGGTAATTTCGATGGACTTTATTTTTGAAAAGGTTGCATCGCTTTTGTTTTCAACCTTTCCATCAAACGAAATGTTAGCACTTTTGATTCCAATTTTTCGTGCAGTTTTAGGACGGAAGGTGATGTGATAGATTGGGATATTTCCACTTACAGTACTTACAGTATAGTGAGTGTTGTCCACTAGACCGCCTTTTAAAGCATCGAAGAAATTAACGATAAACATCTTGTTGCTTTTTTGAACAAGGACTTCACCTTTTTCATCTTCATCAAATGGAGGAGTGTAATACCAACTGTTGTCGGGGTTACTAATAAAGATTGATTTTTCTGTGTTAGGGGATGTTACTTCAAAACGCAAGTGTCCGGGGTACTGATAGCTAAGTGTTCCATTCCCCGTACGCGTCTTATTATTGATAATGCTAGTGAAACTCTGTTCGAATTTTGCCTGAAAGGTATCTGGCAGGAATTTTTTATTGCTACTAGACAACACCGCAGTTTTCGGAGTGATCACATTATTGATAATATTTTTAGGAGTAAAATCTGCGGCCCTGGCGAAAGTCTTCAGTGCAAATATTAATAAAAGAATAGTTGCAATTAACAAGGGACGATTGACAATAAACGGCCAAATTCCCCTAGAGAGAATCGGTTGATTGATACTTGTGGTGTTAATATTTTTCTTTAATTTCATATAACCCTTACCAAACCTTAATTAAATCTTAATTTATTGTGACACTGTTGCCATTTTACTGCTGTTTTATTGTAATCTTACAGAGACTGCGCGGCTGATACCTGGTTCTTGCATAGTAACGCCATAAAGTACATCGTTTAATTCCATAGTTTTCTTATTGTGAGTTATAAGGATAAATTGGGAATTATGACACATTTCTCTTAATAGATCATTGAATCGTACCACATTAGCGTCATCTAGTGGAGCGTCAACTTCGTCTAGTAGACAAAAAGGTGAGGGGCGAACCAAAAAAGTTGAAAATATTAGTCCTAACGCGGTCATTGCCTTTTCTCCACCAGAGAGAAGGTT
>JADGBS010000092.1:13187-13703 GCA_015231325.1 Oligoflexia bacterium
TTTGCATTTTTTTACCTGGAGGACAAGCAATAATTTCCACTCCGGCCTCAGGGTCCTCGATAGTTCCCAGCAATTCGATGTTGGCATTTCCTCCGCCAAAGAGAATTGGGAATACTTTCTGAAACCGTTGATTAATCTCCTGAAATGCTTCTTTAAACTTTAACTTGGATTTCTCGTCGATATAATTAATGGCATTTTGAAGATCAGTCAGTGATTTTAATAGCTCTTCTTCCTGTTCTTTGATGAAGACATGTCTTTTTTGTTGGCGTTCATATTCTTCGATAGCTGTCCAATTAATTTCGCCTAGGTCGTTAAGCTCAGATTGCAATTGTCTAATTTGTTCTTTGATTGAAGCAACTTCCTTAGTTGGAATCGATTTATAGTGATATTCTTCTTCGGGAATAAGTACTCGTTGGTCTATTGAATTTTTATGATCTGTTTGATCTGTTTGATCTGTTTGATCTATTTGATCCGTTTGATCTACAGGGTAACGATAAAAAATTTCGTTAATATCTG
>JADGBS010000093.1:0-10880 GCA_015231325.1 Oligoflexia bacterium
ATATTTATTGCTACGATCAACTTTGAACGACAATGCAAACCCGCCATTTATAGTTGTATTTTTTGAACAGTAGTGGTCAGAAATAATTTTAATCAAAAGGTTACCCGATCCTTTATTTTCTGCAATAACTCTACTTATAAAAAAGGTTAGTTTACCCCCACATTCTCCTACTAGTGTTTTTTGTGTTTCTTGTTCGTCTTCACCGCTCTTGTTTGCAGTTTTTTTATTATAACTGGCATTGAATAAATTTGATGCTTCTTTGCTTTCTTTTTGCAAAACCGTAACATCAAGCATGCTTTATCTCTACTTGAATAAAATAAAAGATGATCCTCAACTAAAAAATATGTGCCCACATAAAACGAACAAAGGCCGGCCATCATTCCCAATCCGTGCAAAAACTCAAAAGCAGGAACCATTCGCAAAACAACCCAAACATTTAATCCACAAAAGGCTTCCCCTAAGGCAAACAAGAGCATGCCCATAATTAACCATCTGAATCCTCTCTGTCTCCGATTTTGCCAAACAAAACGGATTATCAAAAATGGCGTTACCAAAACGGCCATTTTAATGGGATAGTTAGATATGAATGTCGTCAAGGCCACAAAACTATTCATTTCCATAATCATCTCCTATCTAATTCCTATTTAAGTTCTATTTAAGTTCTATTTAAGTTCTATTTAATTACTTAGTTTATGTATCTACATATGACATATTACATATACAATCCGCCATTTACTCCAATAACCTGGCCGGTTATATAGGATGCATTATCAGATGCCAAAAATGCTACTGTTTTTGCGACATCATCAGGAGACCCTATTCTTCCTATCGGTATGAACTTTTTTATATCGTCCGAAACCGTTCCTTTAGTCATGTCTGTATCGATTACGCCCGGACTAACTACATTTACAGTAATATTTCTCTTGGCCAGCTCTTTGGCCAAGGATTTGCTAAATCCAATAATCCCCGCTTTAGAAGCTGCATAATTAGATTGTCCGGCATTTCCCGCCTGGGCCGAAACAGACGCCATATTAACTATCCTTCCCCAACGCGCACGCAGCATTGGTTGTAGCAACATTTTGGTTAACAAAAAATTTGCATTAAGATTTACATTCATTACAGCTAGCCATTCTTGATAACTCATTTCATAAAATAACTTATCAATCGTAATGGCAGCATTGTTTACTAAAATATCTATCTTTTTATGATCATCAAGAATCTTATTTGCAACAACCGTTATCTCATCAATCTGCCCTAAGTCCATCTTTACAAGTTCTCCTCGTCCCCCTTGTCTTAATATATAATCTAGTGTTTCCTGGGCCGAACGTTGATTGGAGCAATAACCTATGATTACTTCAATTCCCTTTTGGGCCAATTCTATGCTCACGGACCTACCAATGCCACGACCTCCCCCCGTAACTAATGCCTTTTTGAAAATTGAATTTATTTCTGTCAAATTTTTGTCACTCATTTTTTCATCACTCATTTTATCAATAATTAATTTTGTCGCTTTCTTAATTTTAATAAGTCTTCGCGTTCTAGGATCACAAAAAGACCTCCTTCGTCCTTTAATTCACCAATAGGTCCAGTGACCGCACAGATTTTTTTTTCATTTTTTAAAAACCAATCATAACTAGAATCAAATATGCCAACAAGCACGAGATCAGAACGATTTTCTCTTATCGACCAACTGGCAGTCTTAAACGCGGATAACCAACTTTCGCTACCGTTGGTAAAATTCAGATTATCTCCTTTGAATTGATAACGAATACTTAATTGCCCTAGAAGATTATTGGACAATCCTCTAATCAACCATAACGGAAAAATTTTTTTTGCACCTAAACGCCAATAATCATTCAATTCACTCAAATTAAAATGCTTATCTCTTGGCCAATACTCAAATGCCGGAAAAAGTTCGTCAATATTACAAGTAGTTGGTGGCGAGGCCAAGAAAATCGCACGTCTGTATGGAGGATAAAAAGATGCCAGCTCTTCATGGAAATTTCCGCTCTCTTCCTCAATCAGCTTAGCATTTAACAGGGCCAAACGAGCTGCCGCTGCCCCTATCTGAGAAATTCTAGGTGTAATTCGTAAATCTTTCGTACGAATATATTTTTTCAGGCAATCGTCAGTGATTAGATTTTCGTTCGTTCCGGAGAGAAAACCCACTCCGGAAATAACCACTGAAATAGTTTTTGAATTATTTTCATTATTATCCATTTTACGACACACTCCACTAAACTCCACGCCATTTTTTGAGCGCCACTATAGCATTCTGTCCACCCAATCCGAATGATTGAGATATGGCCAGATCAATATCTTTTTTCTCACAACTATTCGCAACATAATCCAAATCGCACTCAGGATCAGAAGTAACTAAGTTAATTGTTGGAAAGATGATTCCTTTTTGCAAAGATAAGATGGTGGCAATAATCTCCACTGCCCCAGCAGCGGCCACTAAATGACCGATCATTGATTTGTTAGAGCTAATTTTTAGCGTGTACGCGTGTTGCCCATAAACTTTTTTAATGGCATTTGTTTCGATCACATCATTTAGTACAGTGGAAGTTCCATGGGCATTTATATATTCGACATCTTGAGGATGAATGACTCCGTCCGCAAATAGTTGTTTATGTGCATGAATTACCGCCAATCCCTCAGGATCAGGATGAGAGACACTGTATCCGTCAACTGAAGATGCGTATCCTACAACTTCTGCTAAAATATAAGCACAACGCGCCTTGGCATGTTCCAATGATTCCAAAAGCAGCAGTGCTGAACCTTCACCCAAAACGGTTCCACTTCTTTTTTTATCAAAAGGACAAATCGCCAAACGTGGATCTGGTTCAAATGTTAGTGCCTCTAACCGCAGGGATTCAACATACTATCGACGCCCCCCGCCAGTGCAATCTCATTTAACCCATGCTTTATTCTTTGATACGCGACTCCAACTGATTGCGCCGAAGCTGCACATGCCGAAACATCGGTAACAACCGTTCCTTGAGAATTCATTAATGCTGCCAAGTATTGCGCTGGCCAATCCTCAATAGTGTGAACAAAATAACGGGCGGGGTTTCCATTAAGTATTTTTGCTACGTTTTTATAATCTATCTTTTTTTCCGCAGAGAATAATCTAACAACATCTTCGAATAACAATTCTTCCAATCCACTGCCAAAAATCAAATCTGCTTTTTTCAAAAAAGAAATTTCTTCTATTTCTGCAATTTCTTCTCTCTTATCAATCTTATCGATCTTATCGATACCCAAGTTATACAAAAGATCATCTAGTGCCAAAAGAGAAAACAATATCTTTCGATCAAAAAAATTATATCTTAATAAATCGTAACTTAAAATATGACTTTTCTTTATCGTCTCTGCAAGTCCTTTATTTTTTATCTCACCGCCAATCCGCACAGGAAAAGTTGATACATCAAAATTATCAATTTTACTAATACCGGAATGGCCTGTACTTAGACCATCAAAGAAAGATTGTATTCCTATTCCGATAGGAGTAACGACGCCCATCGCCGTAACCACTACTCTATGTGTTTTCATCTTTATTCTCCACTATTCTCCACTATTCTCCACTCACACTGGATTCACGTTAGATTGATAGTTACAAAGTAAAGCATACTGAGTTCTTAACGGTCCAAGTACACTAATGAGCGTTTTACTTTCCGTTTTCATCAAAAATAAAGGTAAAAGTATTTGCCAAAAAAGTTGTGCGGCACCAAGATTGCCCTGAAGATGGTTAAGGTTTAAATTAGTAAAATCATCTAAAAAAATCTCTTTGATGGCCTGTTCTTCAATATTCTGTTCTTCAATATTCTGTTTCCCAACATTGAGGTCATATGAAGTTACTACCGTTAACGGACTACACTCATATTTAACAAAAGGTGAATAAAGCTTTTTCAAATCTGCTAAGGTCGGTACGGCCGTAAAATCTATTTCCATTTGCGCGTTATGCGCCCTGGTAGAGATACTTATGGCATTCGTTTCTAGTAATTCGATTTTATCAATCATATTGTTCATTTGCCGTTCAATGGCATGCTCGCTTCTTTCTAGCAAAAGGAATACACTGCCCTCCGCGGGAATAAATTTTTGAAAACTTCTATCGGGGTATCTCAATTTTGCAGCAGTAGTGACCCCAAAAAAATTGATCCAATCATCATGTCCTCCTACCAAGGCATAATTAATTTTCCCCTCCAGCAGATCAATTATGGCACTCTCTAACGCCGCACCACTCCCAGAATTAAAACTATTAAATGCGACATTACTTCCCTTAATTTGATAATTAATCGCAATATTGCTTAATCCTAAATTGGTCAAAGAATGCAAGACCAGTAAGGGATTGCTGCGATTAATTCCTTCTTCTCCATATTTTTTAATATCAAAATCATAGTAATAATTGTTATCATTCACTTCACCGCCAAGTGTGGCATTTCGTGTCGCACGAAGTGCCGCCTTCGTCGAGGGAACGACAATAGAGATATCCGCAGAGATCATGCCCACTGATACATAGATCCCCACTTCAAAGGGGTCATACCTAAACCTAAAACCCGGTTCAAGATGGCCATCAGATTGTTCTAATTCCAACAACCCCGCACTGACTAAAGCATCTCTAACCGCCAACTGTGCGGCCTGCGCTGGTCGAGAAATATACTTTAAACTTTTTTTATTAATAAAAGAGGAAGAATCAATATCGATTTTAGATGCCCTATCAATCCCAATGTTTAATGATTTAAGATTGGAATCTTCATGAATAGAAGTCAGCTGCTTTTCATATTTTTCTAAAAATATCTTTTTATTGTTTCCAAGTGGGGTTACAAACCCGTACCCGGTAACCACAATTTTACTGTCAATTTTCATTTAATATTACCTTACCGTTCTATTGCCGTTCCATTTTCTAAAAACCAGGGAACAATTACTACCACCAAACGCAAAAGAGTTCTTCAAAGCAATTGATATATTCGCATCACAAATCTTTTGTGCAGGGTAGTTTAGTGTTGAAGTTAAAACTAAGTCCGACACGACATCGGTTTTTTCAAAATTAACTATGGGGGGCACTATTGAATGCTCCAGGGATTTTAATGTAAAAATAGACTCGATCACACCACAGGCAGCAATGCTATGCCCCAACGCCGATTTATTAGCACTTATAAAAATCTTTGCTGCCCTTTCTTTAAATAAAGACGCTATCGCCAAAGATTCAACTTGGTCGTTAATTCTGGTAGATGTTCCATGGGTATTGATAAGATCAACCATCTCCTTTTCTATTTTTGCATCATCAAGTGCATTACTCATGGCCATAAGTTGACTCTGCCCGGATGGATCCATATCGGACATCTTAAAGGCGTCAGCAGTGATCGCACCTCCCATTACTTCACCATAAATGGTGGCCCCTCTACTGATTGCTGACTGCAACTCCTCCAAAACTAATACGCCGGCACCTTCACTTAAAACAAATCCATCTCGTTTACAATCAAACGGTCGAGATGCCTTTCCTGGAGTTAAATTTTTTGATAATGCATCCAAAAGCGAAAAGCCCATCAGCATATGAGGAATTATTCCAGCAAAGGTACCTCCAGCAATAGCACAATTGGCATCCCCTCTTCTTATTTTTCTAAAAGCGTGAATAATTGCGGCCGTACTAGAAGCGCAGGCCAAAGAGGTTACTTCCTTCTCACTAAAACCATAGGGAATAGCGTTTGTAACCTTAGAAAAGTATTGTTCAATTCTTTCCAACATTTTGTAAGGAGATCTTAAATCGAATGAATTTACATCAAGTGCAATGTCTGCATCTGTTTTCTTTTCAATAACCCTTTGCGTATAGTATGAGTACAACCAATGAAAATCGATAGGCGACAATTCAGCTCCTATTACAATCGGAATAGGGCCCTTAATCGTCGTCGTCTTAATCTTAATCGCCTCCGATAATGCCGCCAGCAAATAGAGATCATTCAACGGAACTGTCGCTACTTCCCGAGGAAATATTTTTTTATATTGGACGAACTCCGTTTGCAATTCATCAATAATATCTTCCCTTATTTGGCACGCGACCTTGGCGGGAAAGCTAGATGCATCAAAGCGAGAGATAAAGGTCTCGCCACTCACTCCCTCTACTAAATTAGTAAATGATTCATCAACCCCATTCCCAAGAGGACAAATGAGACCATAAGAAGTTACGACTACTCTTCTTTGGTCGCTCATGTTGCTAATATGACCCATACTGCTCATGCTACATATACTGCTCATACTGAAAAAACACCTGACTCAACAAAATCATTAATATCTTCAATATCTTTTCGATCACGCCCAGTCCAAAATTTGATAGTTCGATCCAACTCTTGATTTAAAACAGGATTAGCATTTTCCACCATAACAAAATTCAATATACCCTCTACCTTTTTTTCTCCTCCCACTTCACCCTTGACTTTAGTACGTCCTACTTCAGTATCTACATTCATTAACTCAGCAGTATATAGTAGTTGATCTCCAGGGCGCACTATCCCCCTAAACTTTGCCTTTTCCACCATTACAAATAGCGCTTTCCGATCCTCTCTTCCCTTTTCCTCATTTTTCTCATTCTTTTTTTTCAAAGAAAAGCGCAGTAAAAAACCACTCAATTGCGCCAACCCTTCCAACATCAAAACCCCAGGCATAATGGGAAAAGTTGGAAAGTGGTCATCAAAAAAATCTTCTGACAAAGCGACATTCTTTATGGCAGTGGCATACTCCATACTATGATATTCAATGATTCTATCTATCAAATAAAAACGCATTATTTAACTCTCTTTAAAATTTTATCAATATCTTTTCGTCGAGGAACATTCATCTCATAATTTTTATCTATCTCTGCCACTTCTCCCACTTTTCTTATCTTTCCCACGGTCGACAGTGCCACAATGCTATAGCTTGCATGAAGCTCTAAAATTTTCTCCATCTGCTCTCGTACTAAAAGTGGTCCGGTCATAACACAAGTGCCAATATTTAAAGCATGGGCCATCAAAGCAAAATTTTCCATGGCCATGGAGATGGAAATTATTTCTGTATTACTTAACGCCAATAACTCATCTTTGAATTTATCTCCAACTCTCAAATACCTCATCAAAGGATTGTCTCTTTTTCGTATACAAAAAACCATTAAATATGGCGCACCCGCAAAGGAATAAAAATTTTTCAAGTATAACGATATCTCTGCAGCGTGAGATTGTCCTTCGATCGCTTTACTAATCTCTTCTACCTTCTCTTTAGTTAATGTCACAAATTGTTCTATAATTGACTTGTTTTCAATCAGAATAAAATACCATGATTGAGCATTACTTCCAGAAGGTGCAAAGCGTGCCGCATCCATTAGCATAGTGATTTCATCGTCACTAATTGCAACCGTTGCATCTAAGAGTGGTCCGCGAATGCTTCGTCTTGTCTTAATCAGTTGCAAGAAATCTGTGGACAAAGATGTATCCATTTCTATTTCCTATTCTATTTTCTATTCTGTTTTCTAAATCTTCACCTGAATCTTGTCTAGCAACTTTCCACCATTTTTTCGATAAAAGTTGTTATAGTTACAAATCGGCATCAGTCGGTCAACTTGCGGATATTGATTGCAACATTTTTGCACCCTTTCTAAATCATAAGTGTACTTGTCCATGAAACCGTGAACGAACACTGTTTTAACTGAAAAATCGCCGATCTTAATTTTCTCTGGTCTTGGAACATATTTATCTGAGGGAAACAACTTTCCCAAAAGATCTTTTATTGTTCCCATCACCTTTTCTGAATCAGGAGCGTGCGCTTCTCCACTCCATAGTGAGTAGCTCAATCTATTGAATTCTTTTTCTAATTCCGGATCATCTACTGAAACTAATGCCTTGTTTTTAACTATATCCATAATTTTCTGTAATTCGATAAACCGAGCAAACGGAGTTGCTGTGCCATCTTTATGTTTAAGAAGGTATGAGAGCGAAAAGCAGTTCGGATGTGAACAGGGGATTGGTATAAAATCACTTCTTTTTATCAGTCCCGATGTTTGCTCTTCCAATTTATTTATAACGCAGGAAAGAGTTAACAAATTCATGGGATCAACCTCAAAGTGACCTCCTCCCGCACCAACGTAGGCCATCGGTTGCAACGTAAAACCCAAAACATTGCTTTTATTTAAACCAAAGGTAATGATCTCACCAATCTGATCATCATTTATGCCCTGCGCAAAGGTGGCAATGATGGTAGCAGGAATATTGTTTTTTTCTAATATATCAAAGGCCCGCAATTTCTTATCTAAGAGATTTTTTCCTCGCATTTTGGTATAGGAATTGCTTTTCCAACCATCAAATTGCATCAACACATATACATTATTTTTATTTTCAATTATTTTCTCAACAAATTGAGGATCATCAGCAATTACTAAACCATTAGTATTAATCCCAACTCTATCTACCTTTCCACTATCTATTGCCATCTTAACAAAATCAAACATAAGAGGATGGATGGTTGGCTCTCCTCCTGCAAGCGTAATTATTGGCAAATGGCCTTCGCACTTTATCAAGTTATCCAGTACCATCTTAAAATCTTCTCTGGAGTAAGAGTAACTACCTTTGCAATCTACTAAACAAATTGGACACCTTAAATTACAATGATCAGTTATTTCAATCACTGGTAAGCACGTATGTTGTTCGTGTTTCTCACAAATGCCACAATCATTAGGACAACCCATTTTTGTAGATTCTTTATTAAAGTGTAGTGGGATCGTTCCAGGTTTATTAAAACGGTAACTGCCAAGATAATATTCAGCATCGGAAGAAACTATATTCATAGTTTCCCCACAATCAGGACAGATCTTCTTGAAATAGACTTTATTATTCTTCAAAAGAACCTTAGTGAAAACCATGGACTCACATTTATTACAAAGAGAAATCGTTGATTTAACAAAGATATGCTCATGATCCTTTTTTTGATCGTTCGCATTTGAACAACAGAATAAATTATTTTTTGAAATCATAACCAAACTCCGCTATATGCTTATGTGCTTATGTGCTTATGTGCTTATGTACTTATGTGCTTATGTGCTATAGATGCTATAAAATTCCAATTTACTTTCTTCTAAACCATTTAACGCTGACAATCGTATCAGCTGGCCAACAGCTGTGTCTAATGTGAATACTTTCATTTTTTTTACAGTAATATCCCCATGAAAGACCACCATCATATCGTCTAATAAATCGTATTTTTCTATCCTCACTTCCAAAAAAAATGAATTTCCCATGTCGACATTTGCTAATCTACTTGCCACTGATTCCAACCATTTCCCCTGAAAAACATCTTTTATAGTCGCGGTATATTGAAAATCGCTGGAGTATTGAACTACCTTTCCCAGCAGTTGCACCAATGACTCTAATAAAAAAAATCGGGGAAAAACGCCATCTCTTGTTAACATGCACTCTTCTAGTGAGGGCATCTTAATCCCGCGTCCGAATTTCCATTTTTCAACTTCGACTATTCTATCCAGCAAGCGATATTTCACCGTTATTCCTTATTCCTTCACAATTACAATTCCTTCACAATCACAATCCTCCGGCCAAAACGACCGTCTCTCCATTTAAATACGTATTGCGATCACTGGCCATAAATGAGACAAATTCTGCAACCTCATCGCTTTTTCCCAAACGGCCAAGGGAGTTATGCTGAATATATTCTTTAATATAATTTTCAGGAACATTCACGCCCACTCCTTCATCAAGCAAACCTGGGGCCACACCATTAACCGTAATGTTAAAAGGTGCTACTTCCTTAGAAAGGGCCATAGTAAATCCAGCAACCGCTGCCTTTGAAGCGGCATAATGAACTGGCGCTTTAATCAAGTGAACCCCCGCCAAAGAACTAATATTAATTATTTTTCCTTTTCTCCTCTTTATCATTCCCTTGAGAAATGCCTTGGTTACAAAAAAAACTCCCTTTACGTTTGTATCCATCACGAAATCGAAGTCCTCTTCATCCATCATCGAAAGATGTACCACTTGGGAAACACCGGCATTATTGATCAAAACATCAACGTTCAATCCCTCTTTTTCCATTCCTGCGGCCAAATGTTTTGACTGCTCGACATCTCTAACATCTAATTGGTGACAATACGACTTTCTCCCCATTGCCTCCAACTCGTGCTGAAGCGATTTAGCATCGTCAATATTTTTATTATAGGTAAATGCAATGTTTGCACCTTCTCTGGCACAAACCAAGGCCAGTGCCCTTCCCAATCCCTTGGTGGCCCCAGTGATAAACATTAATTTATTTTCTAGTAACAAACTCATGCATTCCCCCTCGGTTGTACTGACAGTTGTTCAGATACAATTCGGGCAAATGTTTTCGGCGTAAAAAGGGAAGTGACATCATTTGCTTTAAGTCTCATAGGAAATTTATCGTCAGGAATTTCAACCATTACCTGCTTTATTCTATTAAGTCCTTTGTCAGTAAAAAATCCATCTTTGAGAAATTCATCTTCTTTTAAATCGCCCTGAGCATCTTTTATAATTGCCCCTCGTTCGATCTCAATTGAAAACTCTTCTTCCAACCTGAATAATAAATCTAAAAAATCTAATGAGTCAGCACCATATTTATTGATAATTGAAGCATCACTGTCAACTTCATCTGCCTGCAAATTTAATGCACAGACACCAATCAAATGCTCTTTTACTTTCGCTAGAATTTTGTCATCTACATTAAAACTCATGAACATAAACTCCTGTATCCAATATATAATCGAAGGCCGCTTGGCAGCGACCGCTACTGTAGCGACTGCCGCCACCACCGCGTCGGGGCGGCGTACATTATTGCTCGATTGCGTAACATTAAGCAAGTGGATTGTGAAAAAAAAAGGTGTCTGGAAA
>JADGBS010000093.1:11055-13649 GCA_015231325.1 Oligoflexia bacterium
GCTGGCAATTTATTCAACGAGACACCTTTCGTGTGCACATCTTAATCCGGCAGTAAGTATCGCCATGGTTTTAAGCAAAAGAATGAGGGTCGGTAAGCTCCCGATTTATCTCACAGCGCAATTTTCAGGGGCCTTTGTAGCGGCCTGTGTTATTTACCTGCTTTTTTCAGATTCGATTACGGTTTATGAGACGGCCCATGGCATTGTTAGAGGCACTCCCCAATCCGTCCCTACCGCGATGATTTTCGGCGAATTTTTTCCCAACCCCGGAGTAAAGTTTGCGGTCGTTAGTCACCTCACTGCTTTTTTAGGAGAGGGATTGGGAACATTCGCACTGATGTTCCTCATCTTGTCGTTGACAGAGGACTGTAATCTAGGAAGACCAAGTAACATTTTGGCACCGCTTTTTATAGGACTTTCTGTCTCCGTTTTAATCTGTGTTGTGGCACCACTAACCCAGGCAGGATTTAATCCAGCAAGAGACCTATCTCCAAGACTTTTTGCGGCAGTTGCTGGTTGGGGACAAGCAGCATTTCCGGAAATAGCTGGTAGTTTTTTTACAGTCTATGTGATTGCTCCGATCATGGGAGCTTCTACCGCTGGTTTGATGTTTTCTTGGATTATTCAACCGATCATGAACAGAAAAAATAAATCTATGAATTGTACACGTGAAGACTGTTAGGCAATTGTTAGTCAATTAAAATTTCTGAACGTTCAGCATTCTTCTAACTTCCTGGAGTTTTTCCGTTATCAGCCTTTCAAATTTTTCTACAAAAATGCCGTACTCTGAGTTATCGGAAACTTTTCTATTAAAGAAAACCGACTGTTTCTTTTCTTTAATATCCTCCAATGCCTGCTGATATCTTTCTTCGTAATAACGCAGATGGGGCAGGGAATAGCTTCCATTTATCTCTTCCTGGTATGAAAATCTTTCATCTTCCAATATGCCATCCAGCGTATCACTTCCAGCATGCTTGTATCTCTTTAAAACAAGATGTGGACGCATTACCATCTCCCTATTGTAATTGTATGCCTCGTTTGGACTGTAAAAATCAATCCTTTCCAAAAACGTACCATGAGAAACAGGCAACCAATCGTCCTGCAACAAGGCATCCCTTAATATTGGATCATTATAAAAAGCATCCACATCAAAATCTTGCAAATTTACTTCATTATGAATACGTAAAAAACTATTTGCCGGCAACGCAAAGTAAGGCAATTGTCTAATAAGTGGTTCATTGGCAGGAGTAGGGGGCACTGCTCCGATTGCTGCAAAAACGTTATGGGCGGTGGTTGCGCAGTTATCATAAATCGCGTTCCAATGATAGCGCTCATCCCCTTTAGTTCTGTGAACAAATATTCCACGATAAGGAGCGCCTCTTCCTCCTTGAAGGTTCTCATTTAAATGATTAACATAACTGACAACTTTTTCCAGTGTTTTTCTATTGATAGGTAGATTTAGACAATAACTTGCTCTTGACATGCTGATGGCCCAATCGGTACCAAATGCATAATCAGCGACAAATAATTTCTCCTCTTCTTTTGATAAATCTTTCTTTCCCTCGGGATGTGCATTATCATCCAAAACTATGTCATCAAACAGTCCTTCTTGGACCAGATTTCTTATCATCTCATCCTGCTTATCTTTTGTAAAAGAACATTTTGGATCTAAATTAAACGCACCTTTAAAATAATAGGAATAAGACGGTACAAGAAAGAAGTTGACATTAACCAGTCCGTAATCCACAGAAAGCCCCACACCCTTCTCCACACTACTCATATCTTCCTTCTCTGGATATGCTTCCAATCTCTTAGGATAAATTACTTCCTTGTTTCCTATATGGTTGTACATATCATCTAATTCGCTTTGCGGAATTGAAACAATTCGCGCTCCCTTAATATACAAAAGTGCGTGTCCTGTTTTTACTCCCCAAGGGGCATCATACTTGGGTGACCATCTAGATGTGGAACAGAACTTAAGGTAGTAAGGATAAATTTCATCATAATTTGAGGGCAAGGAATACGAAAAGGCAGATGATTGCAATAATACTAAGACGGCGGTAAAAAAAACTAAATTCACGGTCAAAACACGCGAAAGATTCATAGTTAACTCCTTTTATTTTCATCTAATTTTCATTTTGAAAATCATTTTCTCGATACAAAAAAACTTTTGGAATTGACACATCTAGCACTTAAGTATTTTTCACGCTATTACTATTGTGTTTGTATGTCCCTGTCTTCTTCTAATTAGGAAATTTTTACAAATTCAGCGAAGTTGGCCCCGGCCAACCAGTTATATAAAATTAATTGTAAGATAGAGGTTTTTATAGTAAAGATATTCGGCAGGCCCTAAATTGATTAGGGCGATTATACAGATTATATCATGGAGCTTTTATTGAAAATCACTGAGAAATTTGCCGTTCAAATTTTTAAATATCAAAATATTATCTATATCACGATAGCGACAATATGGTTGTTACAAGCGTTCGCTACTCCATTACCCAAATTATTTTGGCCTTTCGATTACGCTCATACCGATGGAGATGTATTAAACATACTAAACCTTTTAGAGCGGGGAATGCCAATATACAGTA
>JADGBS010000094.1 GCA_015231325.1 Oligoflexia bacterium
TTACTGCTGATTTGAAAAACAGGTAGGTCTATAGGAAAATGAAACTATCCACAGGATGGTAAATTTTTTGACTTATTTTAAATCCCAATTGAAAAACAGATACGTCAGTCGTTCTTTTATCTGATCACGAATATTACGAAAAATATCCATCTGCGTTTGTTCCTCTCCTGCATGGATAGCTGGATCAGGCATGCTCCAGTGAATACAGATAACATTTCCTGAAAACACCGGACAAACTTCTTCTGAGCATAACGTGGTAACTGCATCCACATCAGAAGTATTGATCATCTCAATGCTCTTTAATTGATGAGTGCTTATGTCGATACCGACTCAATCCAATTTACCTAATTTAATACCTAGAACTCCGGCCATATAAGCGGCGATATCCGTATTGGAGACCACTCCGGTAGGGCGAAACATCTTTGGATGATAGACATAAAGTACGACTTCTTCTCCGGTATGACCAATGGTAGTCCAGGACAGCGGTGTCCTCTTGACCATTAATCGTACTAACTCTGCGATGAATTTTTCTTTTGTTTGTGTCGGCAATGTAAATGTCGCCGCTAAAATTTTTAACTCTTCAGGAGACAGATCAGGAAGATAATTTTCTTTAACAACACTTTGGATATTAGTTCTATCTTTATCCAGCAAAGCAAAAACTCCGGCAGCAGTTTTTTTTACTTTAAGTAATGGAGGAAAGACACTATTCCAAGGAGTCAATTCATAGTTTTTATCTAGCTGATAGGACCCCAATGACAAACCACCAGTACTATGATCAGCGGCAATAATAACTACCGTGTCGTTTCTTTTTTTAGCAAAATCAATGGCCACTTTCGCAGCATCATCAAAAGATAAAACTTCACTTATTACCCCTACCGGATCATTGGCGTGTGCGGCCCAATCTATTTTACTCCCCTCAATCATTACAAAAAAACCTCGCTTGTTTCTTTGCAAAATTTCGATTGCTTTTTCTGTCATCTCTTTAAGACTAGGAATCTTCTTAGGATCCCGATCAAAATCGTAGGGAAGGTCTAGTGGCGCAAAGGCACCCCATACTTTTGGCCGGTGAGTATTAGTTTTTAATAGTTCTTCCCGGTTACTTACATAGATGTATTTTTGTCTCTTTATTTCTGCAAGCAGATCCTCTTTGTCCTTCCGTTTTTCGGGCAATAAATAATCAGCGCCACCACCTAGAACTACATCCATTTGCTGATCAACCTGTTGTTTTGCAATTACATCCATTGCATTGCGATTGTTGACATGGGCCGAAAGACCGGCAGGAGTAGCATGCTGAATTTCAGAAGTGACCACTAGTCCTACTGATCGACCACTTAGTTTCGCCGCCTCTAGTATAGTTTGTACTGATTGCTCCTCATGTTTGGCGCCTGCACTGCCAAGTTGATGGTCTTGATCAAGCTCTCGTTGATCCCTACGCGGAAGCACCGCCAAAAAACCACTTTGTGTTTTGTGCCCAGTGCCCATCGCGGTTATTGCGGCGGCAGAATCAGTGATCAGTGAATTGGAGGAGTAGGTGCGAACTAAACCACACGCTAATTCATCTATTGCCAGAGATGTCATCGCTCGATCGCTAGTACCATTAGACAAATTGTCCGCTCCCTTGTACCAACGAGCAAGCGTGGAGTGGGTAACGCCCATGCCATCGGGAATAAGCAAAATTAGATTCTTTACTCTATTTTCAGGAGAGACTTTTATCTTAAGCTTGCCCGGAACTATGGAATCAAAAGATGCCTGCCCCCAAGTACTAACGATATTGGGGAATAAAAAAATATTAATAATATAGAAAGTACAACTGATTAAAAAAATTGCAGGTCTGTTGTTGTTCATTTTTTTTAAAGATGTTCCAGTTAATGAAAATATAATAAAAATGCTAAATATGCTTTAAAGATTAATGATTGTTTACTGCATATGCCAACTCCACATATCCCAGTGAGTAAAGTGATTGTTTTACCATAGTAATTCTCATTGACAAAAACTCCGTAAGTTTTTGGTTAAAAAAAAATCATCCATCCTGTCCGTTTCATGCTCACATACTTTAGCCTGATCCACTCATTTTTTCTGTTAATTTTTAGTTAAACCGAGAGGGAATAAAAAAATCACACCATATCGTCACTAACATAATATTCCTGATACCCTTCAAAAAAGGCCCACCAATATAAATTAAAGAGAAACTTTGAAGAAATGGTGGCATTGACGTGTGCATACTTATGCTTATCTTTATGAAACGTCAACGGCCCCTATAAAACTGGCCAAATTATTGTGCGTCAATTTTTTTTCCCAACTTTACCGCTATTGCATTAAAACAACAGTAACTAATTAACATTGCTAAAAAAAAGTTAGCGGTAAGAAAATTTTAAAAAAATTTAAAAATAATTTTTTTTTGTTAATGGGATACTGGCGCCAATTTCTGATTTGATAACTTCAAATTTTAGTAACCTTAACAACTTCTCAAGCGGATCAAACCGATTTGATAAAACCAATCAAAAAAAGGAGCGTTATTAACAAATGCAAACTAAAACTAAGCAAAACAAACAAACAAACAAATTAAAAGATTTGCTGCTCACTCGTTTTTTCTTATTCTTAAATTTCTTACCACTCATTTGCTGTTTTGTTCTCACCAATCTTTACGCAGATATATCCGAAGCATTACGGATGGCGGAGGCGGCGCATCTTCAGTTAGTAGACATTATTTTTGCTACACCGGACGGTCTTAAGTTGAAGGGAATAACTGTCCCCGCTAGCAGTTTAGAAGATGCTTTAGTAAACGGAATGGCATTCGATGGATCCTCAATAGAAGGATATAGTGGAGTAACATTCTCTGATCTGTTGTTAAAGCTAGACGCAGATAGTTTTGGTATTTATCAGGGCAATGGTCGTAATTCAAAATATCAAGTTGGTTATGTACTTTGCAACATATGGGTTGATAGAAATACTCCCTTCAACCTAGATCCCACCTATCAAAATAATTTACACCACTCATTTGCCCTCTACTTAGAAGAAATACAACAACAAAGAATACAACAACAAAGAAAAAGAGTCCTGCCATCAATTGAAACAACCCTCAGGCCGATCGAGCAACTGGATATCATTCTCTTTGATGTTGATGGAAAACCCCAAGTTGTAATGAGCGAACCAATTGATGATATCTCGTTGATTGCGCTGATAGAGGATAGCGCCTCCCCGCAGGGAAAGTTTATCGAGATGAACTCTCCACATTTGTTGTTAAAACTGGATCCTGCTTCATTTAAACGATATCCGCCTGCAATCAAAAATAATTCTGGGTATATAATTGCTGATGCGTACCTAAATCGAAATCAACCTGATCTCCGCTATCCCAGAAATACCCTCAAAAAGCTTTCCGAAGATTTACGCCTAGTAACTGTCGATCCCCTGATTGCTCCCAATGGAGCAGAATTAGTTTTGGGCCCTGAGGTAGAATTTTTTCTTCTAAATGAGAGAGGAGAACCAGTTGACGATCGTCACTACCTTGACCTGTTAGCAGATGGCAATAGTTCTGTGGGAGCGTTAATGGATGATTTGATAGTACAGATTTCCCAGATTGGAATCAAAATAGATAAGGCCCACTCCGAAGTTGCTCCTGGACAAAAGGAATTTGTACTTCACTACGACAATGCCCTAAATATGGCAGACAATTTGACGATGACCAGAGATTTTCTACGCCAAATGGCCCAAAAATATGAGATGAATTTTGATCTACGTGCTAAACCCTTTGATCGTATAAAAGGGGTGAAGGGAATAAATGGTAGCGGACAGCATGTACACTTTAGTCTTCGTAGTTTACCGTCTTCTCCTTCACATCCACGCATTAATTTATTCCACCAAGATAGCAAGTTAAATTCTCCCTCAAAATATTCAGTTATTGGTGAAGGGTTCATTGAAGGAGTTTTAACACATCAAGCAGCGATGACCATTCTTAATAACAGCAGCAAAAACTCGTTCTATCGCTTGATTCCCAACGCAGAGGCCCCGGTTGCTGTCGCTTGGGGAGATCGCAATCGCACCTGTTCTCTACGCTGTCCAGAGACCGATGGAAATCCCTATGCTACACGTATGGAGATTCGTTCGCCTGACTCTACTTCGATTCCCCACGCCTTGGCGGCAGGATTAATCGCTAGTGGTATGGATGGAATTAAAAAGAGGTTGAGTCTACGTCCGAAAGTTGAGGGGAGTGTTTGGAAGATGGGCAAGGCAGAGCGAGCAGCAAGGGGAATTTCACCATTGCCTGGTGGATTTGAGGAGGCATTGGCGCTGTTTGTTACTGATTGTTCCGCAACGGCAGATCTACTGCCTAGCGAATTTGTGAGAAGTATATATGAGACAATGACGGAAAAAATGTCCATAGACACCCTTGAAAATGCCGCGCCAGAAAATATTACTTCCAATGTGCATTCACACTAAAACGCTACCAGCTGAATGATCAATTAGGGTTCTGTCGCAAAAAATATCATTTAAAAAATTTACTTACCCTCATAAAAAAATCGTTTGAAATATCAAAAAGCGTTTACAATGCGGAAGTTTTTTTCCCAATAAGTACTATTACAAAAAAAGACAGGAGATTTATCTATATGAGAAAGGGAACATCCGCACTCTTTTTATTTTGTTGTTTATGTTGGTTATGTTGTTATGTTGGTTAACCTCTCTTCCTGCTTATTCTAATGAATCTATCAGTGATCAGATAGCGATCACCATCCATCCATCAACCGCTACTTCTGATGATCTGTACAATGCATTTTGGAATAAGGAGAGCGCAAATGATAGTAAAAATAAAAACAGTGACGGTACATACAATGTATTACCCTTTCTCCATAACACGGTTTATGCAGATCAAAACGCTATTTTGCAAATCGACTCTCCATTAATAACTGCAACTCAAGGAGATAAACTTTTCCCTTGGATGTTAGCACATCAGTCAAAAATGCTTCGGCCAACGCTAGAATCAATAAAAAAAAAGATCCTCGGAGGAAATAAACAAAGAAGTGAACTCTTTAAGAAAATTGCTTTTAAAAGAGATGGCCGAAATCGTACAGGAAAGGCCGCAGCTTTTGCACGACTTTGACAAAGATTCAGCGATGAAAGAAGAATTATTCAGCGAGTTATTGCAGACATTTCGACAAAAGATGGTTGCAGATCAAGAATTGATCAAGTTACTAGATGCCTTAGACTTGGCCGACAGTACTGATAAGTCAAGTGTTGTGTCTCCTGTCACGGCCCTTAAAAACGTCATACTGAATCTAATTCTCATCGCGACCCAGACATACTTGCAACAACTTTTTGGAATTAACACCTTTATCCATGAGTTTGTTGGTCATGTGGCGACTGGAGGCGGTATACTCTACTATTTTCCGGATGGCATAAAACTAGTTTTAGATCATAAATCCACCAACTCCACCCTCGCCGACAAAGGCATACTCGATAATAACGTCTCGATTATTACAATCTCTCAACAATTTCATCGCATATCTTGTAGGCAATAAATATAATTTTCATCGTTTACGAGAAAACGTTCTCCAGCAATACGATCCTCATCTAGCTCCTGCTACGTGTGAGTCATCTTCTACGGCCACCGCTTTTTGGAATTGTACAAAATGTTTAGGAAACCTCCTCTTTTACGCTTCTCCACTTACTCGGGCCGTAGGTATTAATGGCAGTACATCCGCCGCAATTGTCGCTAAAGTAGGCATGGTTTCTGGATCAGTTATCTCTGGCATAGAATTAGTACGTTCGGGTTTTAATTTAGTAAGAAATCTATGTAGCAACAGGCTCAGTAGCGGTGAAAAAGTGGTTACTACTGCCATTAACGTCTTTGAAGCGAGTGCCCAGGCAGGCATTTATGCCCTAAGTACTGACTGGGCCTGTCAGCAATTTGATAATCAAAAAGTAGAAAATCTGGAGGAAATGCTGGGAGGATATCAGTTTTTGACTATCACTGTACTGCAAGCAGTGGTCAGTAGCTGTTCCATGGCCAAGCGTGTGTTATTGCAAAAAAGAATTCAACGCGATTATCTAGATTTAGGTGCAGCAATCGTGGGGCAAAGGAAGTGACTATTCATTAACCAGAGCAAATAATTATCGCAGTTGCTTGAATAGACAGTATTCTCCCTCTTGAAATAGCTCCTATTGCACTAATTGATAGAAAGCATCCACTGAATTTTTGACAAAAAGAGGCATGCAATTTGACTGCCCCTTACGGAGCATATTTTGCCTTCAGCCTTCAGCTTTCGCTATTTGCCGAGGGCAAAACCAGAAGGTTGATGACGCGTGACTTCCTATCGCACTAGCTGATGACTGTCGGCTGTATTCTTTGGAACGAGTGTGCATGTTCGTTTTTTAATTGCTATCTTAGTTATATTATAATTATTACAAAGGGATCTGATTTCTTATGTAAGAGAAAAATGAAAGTTGGAAATCCCTGACAATCTCTGTCTATAATTCGACTATTTCAGAGATAACGGTAAAGTGCTTCATAGTGGAGTCCGCTTTATGACGAATACAAATAATCAATTACTGAATATGTTACAGATATTGAATACTATATTTCTAATAATTTTTGCCAAAAATGGATTCCCTAACGAATTTTCAAATCAGAATACCGGAATCTCTTTTTTGCAATTTTCCCAGGGTGTCCATTTCAACAAATATCTCATTAAAAAGGGTGATTCTCTAATTAAAGTTCTTGAAGATCGGGGATATCCTGACATCTTCTCTCATCATGGGGCACTTAATCAAACTTTATGGATGAATGGGCTGAATAAAGCAAGCGAGCTCAAAGCAGGGGATGTCATTTATCTTCCTCCCTTAGAGAAAAAAAGGCCGGTGCCAACAGTGCCGACAGTGCCGACAGTACAAAAAATCACCGGCACCTCTTTTCTCCAATTTTTCCAAGAGGGACATTCAAATAAATATCTCTTTAAAAAAGGTGATTCTCTAATTAAAGTTCTTGAAGAGCATGGATATCTTGATATTTTTTCTCCACATGGGGCACTTAATCAAACTTTATGGATAAATGGGCTGAATAAACCAAGCGAGATCAAAGCTGGTGATATCATCTATCTCCCTTATCGCCCTCTTACCATACCAACGCTTTCCTCTACGACTGCCCCTACGACAACGCCCGCTCCCGCTCTCGCCACCGTCGTCCCCTCTGCGCTCCCTCCTCCTCCAACCACTTATTCTTTTTATCAGTTGGGAGCAAATTTCCTATTTAATTTCAGTAAACATACTACCACCGTGACCGGCACTAACACTGAGGGTGAAATAAGTCTATACAGTAAAATAATTTATGGAGGAAGCATCACTGGAGCATATGGATTGAACGATAAAAATCAAGACCATAAATTATTTACTACCATAACCATGCTAAAGGCCGTTTACAATTCCCCTGAAGATGCGCACTTAGAAAATGACAATTTTCAGCTATTCGCTTTTGCGCTGGGATTGCAACGGGGATGGTCCATTTTCTCTGAAAAACATTTGTTGATCACGACCATCAATGCCGGGATGGAGGATCGCCTATTTTTAGTCCGTCCCAGTTTAAGAAGTAGCAAACTAGAAAAAGTGAGTATTCCGTTTGCAACTCTCAAAATATCATATTCAATTTCTCTAGGCAGGCGTTTTGATTTCAGACCATATATAGAGGGAAAATATTATAACTCCAAAAAAATAAATGATTTCATAAGTGCGAAGAAAGGTGTCGGTTACGAGGGTGGCCAGACGTTGCTATTTTACTACAATTCACCTTCTTTGGATAAAGGCAACAAAACCTCGTACATTGAATTCATTACTGGCATAGAAAGTAATTATCAAAAAAGCGACTATTTTAGAAATGATGAATTTAGATTTGTAACTGTAATAGGGATTACCAAACAATTATGAACACTAAATATCAAATCCTATTTGCACTATTTACTTTTATAATCATTACTTCTTGTGTTTTTTACGGAAAACCCAGCATAAAAGGGACTCTCCCTGTCACCCAAGGATACGATCAGCAAGCGCCAACCCCTGGGAATAACGGAGTCGTTTTGTCAGAAGAAACCACTTCCAATAGTAATGTTGTTATAAAATGGAGTAGTGCCAGTGACAACAGTACGTCGCAAAGTGATTTGTCTTACAAAGTAGTAATAGCAAATTCGCTTGACTCCATAGACAGCGTTGCCGAAGCTGAGGCAGTAGGTAGTGATAGCGTCGTACTCGACTGGACAAAAAATCAAACCTCAGTAAATGCAACCAATCTCTCCCGCAGTCGAGAATACGCTTTCAACGTTTTAGTCCGAGATGATTCCGGAAACGTTTCCATCTACTCTGGAGTAACAGTTTCTGCACTTGTCACATTTTCGGCACCGACATCTGAGGCGGAGTCAAATACGGTTGAGTCAATTATTCTCGAGACATCGCCTACTGCTACTGCCACCGCTACTCCCACCGCTACCGCTATATCTACACCCACATCCACACCAATTCCCACTCCTTTACCTTCCCCTGTACTATCATTGTCAACTTCCGGCAACACCCTGAACTATTACTACGGCGCAATTGGGGTCATCGCTACCCTTTCTCGAAGTAGCGATGAAAACATCAGCTTTACCATGTCTTCCCAGAACGGGGCGGCGGTTGCAGGAACTGATTATTTTTCTAGTATGCAGACATTCACCATCACTCCCCCGGCAACCAGCGTAACTTTTCCTGTGGTAATAAATCCAAATTTTGATTTTAGTGGCAGCGCCACCAGCAAAAATTTTACTGTCCTGGTGTCTACCCCTATCAGTGTAGATATCACCGGAAATGATTCCCTTACCCTATACATCCGACCACTTTTTGAACTGGTGGATAATGATTGGAAAGCACTCCCAAACACACTGGGAAGTGAAACGTTCTGCGCCAGCAAGACTGATGATTCCCTTTGGTGTTGGGGAGGTAACAGTAGCGGTCAGGTTGGCACCGGTTCAACGGATAGCATCATTAACTACCCTTCTTCTGTCGCCTTCTCCGTTAACCAAGCGAATTCATTTTGTTCTGGTTCTGGGCATAGTTGCGCGATAAAACCCGACAAAAATGTTTGGTGTTGGGGAAATAACTATTCGTCAGCGATAGGAAATGGGGAAACTAACAATAATATATTAACCCCCGCTCCAGTTTGGAATGCAGAATTATCTGATGTAGATGCAGTTAGTTGTGGAGGTAATCACACTTGCGCTTTGAAATCTGCCGACAAATCCGTTTGGTGTTGGGGACGTAATGATTGGGGGCAAGCAGGGATCGGTGTTCTCGATCCCGCCACCATTAGCACTCCCGTGGCGGTGTTAGGAGCGGGTAGTGGAGGGGTAGGATCAATCAGTTCGAGCGCCGGTGGTCATCATAACTGTGTACTAAAATCAGACGATTCTATCTGGTGTTGGGGAGATAACTCTTACTTCCAGCTAGGAAGTGGTGAGATCAACCCCTATGAGTCCACTCCCGCAACAATACCAGACATTAGTAACATTGACTCAATTGTCTCTGGAAACTCTTTTAGTTGTGCCCTAAAAAATGATGGTTCAATATGGTGTTGGGGAATAAGCGATTCCGGGGAGTTAGGATTTTGTGATGCTGCCGGAAGTATCAGTACTCCCATGGCCGTTTCAGGGGCAGGGAGCAGCGGGGTGTCATCCATTCATTCTGGAGGAGGGGGCCACACATGTGCCTTAAAGACCGACAACTCCCTCTGGTGTTGGGGACCAAACTCCTCTGGGGAAATCGGAATTGGTAATAGCACCACCATTCAATGTACTCCGGCCGCCGTCACCGCACTGGAAAATGATGTATTGAATTTTAGTGTCGGTAATGGATCAACTTGTGCCATAAAAAATGACAATACCCTATGGTGTTGGGGAGCTGGGGTGTTTGCGTCCCCAACAAAAAAACTTCACTTTCCCCAAACTCCAAGAGGTTTCATGAGCAACTTGTCGCTTGTCGGTATGGGGTCAACCCACAGTTGCGGATTAAAAACAGATAATTCTGTTTGGTGCTGGGGGGATAATTCCGTTGCACAGCTCGGTATTGGTAACTACAACCCAAAGCAACAAACTACTCCCGTCGCGGTACTCGGCGCGGGCAGCAGTGGTGTCCAATCAATTAGTACTGGTTATAGACATAATTGTGTCCTCAAATCATCCGATGGCTCTGTTTGGTGTTGGGGTGACTTCGCCTATGGGGTTCTTGGTTATGGTGGCACCACCGGGAAATCAACGCCAGTAGCAGTCAAAGGGGTCGGATCCAGTGGCGTTAAGTCGGTCTCTTCTGGTTACTATCACAATTGTGCTTTAAAAACAGCGGATAATTCCGTTTGGTGTTGGGGTTGGAACTCGGATGGTCAACTTGGTAATGGTAACTATTCCAATAAAAATACCCCTGTAGCGGTACTCGGAGCAGGAGCAAGTGGGGTTAGCACTCTTAGCTCAGGTTCTTCTTATAATTGCGCCTTAAAAACAGATAATTCAGTTTGGTGTTGGGGAATCAACTCCTATGGTCAACTTGGAAATGGCAACACCTCCAAACAAAACACTCCCGTTGCAGTAGTTGGAACTGGTGGCAGCGGGGTAAGCATTCTTAGCTCAGGTAGTGGTCACAATTGCACCTTGAAAACCGACAATACTGTTTGGTGCTGGGGAAACAATGCTTACGGTCAACTAGGAATTGGCAATACTACCAACCAATACACTCCCGTGTCGGTGTCAGGTCTCAATAACGTTAGTTCAATATGTTCGGGAGCACAACATAGCTGTGCTCTGAAAAATGACAATACCCTCTGGTGCTGGGGTTCTAATCAATATTGGGAACTGGGAAATGATCGCATTGGCACCTACGTTACCACCCCAATATCGGTATTGCCATATGATAACAATTCCAATGTGGGGATAAGTGAAGTCATCTGTAATAATCAGGCAAATAATACCTGCGTTCGTACCGATCTGGGAACCATCCATTGCTGGGGTAACAATACCTATGGACAACTCGGAAATGGTTACTCCTCCTCTCTCCCCTTTCCAGTTATTGTAAATCCTAGTCCTCATTTGTAAACTGAGATCGATTTTTACTTTGCTAAACACCTTCCTCCTTAACTACCTCCTCAGTCCCAGGCCGTCCCCCGGTACCCCTGAAATTTATTTTTTGGTACAAGGGGTTTGTGGCCCAAAATGGAAAAAAAACGGCGAACTTATTTTGATCCACGAGTGAAAAATACAAAAAAATAGTTTCTGATCCCGCACTATGAAACAAATTGCCACTATCCTATCAATAGATATTAAATTTACTCTTTTCCAAATCATCCGCTAAATCATCTTTTGATGGTCGTGTATAAATTGCGGTTGTGTCCAGTGAATCATGCCCCAGCAGTGTTGCAAGTTCGACTATTTTGCCTGGGTTCTCTTTTAAGTATGATATCGCAAAAGTGTGCCGTAACGAATGGGGCGTGGCCTTAACTCTTTTAATTTTTGCCCTTCTACCGAGAGAGTTCATTGTAGTTTGAATTGCCCGCACAGAGATACCCCCTCCTTCTGTACTGAGAAATAGTGGCTCATTTTTCTTAACACCATCTCTCGTATTCAAGTAAGCACGAATGGCCCTTCTTGCGGTAGCATTGAGAGGAACCTCTCTTTGTTTTCCACCTTTACCTTGCTGTATTCTCACATTTCCGGATCTCTCTTTTAATTCTATATCCCTGATTTGTAATTCCGCCACCTCACTTACTCGTAGTCCTGCCTGTACCATTAATTGTACGAGAGCATAATTTCTTTTGGCCAGACCATGCTTGGTCTCACCTGCTGCTCTCAATAAGGAATGAACTTCACTTTCTATAAGACCCAGTGGTCTCCTATTTCTAACAGTCTTGATTGTTTTTACCTCTAAAACCGTTGGATTTTTAATTATTTTTTGGCGAATGGCCCATTTTAAAAATTTACGAAGGGCCTCTAGGCGACGGTTAACTGTATTGGCATTCAGTCGGACTACTTTTATCATGTGCTGGCGAAAAGCGATGATGTCTATGTTTGATAGCTTTGCGATGTTAGTTCTTCGATCAAAATATTCAGATGCCCAAGCATCAAAAGCATTCAGATCTTGTTTATAGCCCTTGATCGTGATTGGAGATAAATCTTCTTTAGAAAGTGCTTTAAAGAATTTACTGAAGTAAGAATTAAAAATTGAGTGCTGTATTGTGCGCAATGTAGACCCCTTGGTTAACTACTGCTTTTGTTGATAAGTAAAATAAAAGCCCAATATGGAAATATCAACTTATATCCCTTTCACCGCGTAATCCCCCCCTCGATCACAATTAGGTCCGATAAGCACACTTATCAGAAGTAATATCTCTATCATATGTGATAGGGGTTTTTTAGCGACAAAACTACATATGCGAAGCAATGACTACTGATAAAAATCAACAAATACCCAGATTACAATCATTTTTTTGTTACTAAAAATAAAATGCGAAATCCTTTTCGCATGGTTAATATCGATTTTCAAACAACGGTATAACCATCAAGGATTTCGCTTATGCAAGACATTACCAGCTTTGAAAAACTGCATCAATGCTTTTTATCAATTTTGCCTCAAAAGGACAAAGCATGCAAGGTAGTCTCCCCGTACAATTTGATTACTTGCTTGGTGTTTGTTTTTTCTACTGTTTCTTCTACCATGATTTCCTTAGCTGATTTTAGAAAAATTTTAATGACTAACTTGAATGTGAAAATTTCAAGGCCAACTATTCGAGAAAGATTAACCACTTGTAAAATTCAAAAACTGCTTATCAATCTTTTGTATGAATTAATGGCGAGACTAGCTCGTAAAAAGATACGCGGTGAAGACATCATGCAATCGTTGGGTGTAAAATCTATCTTGATGATTGATTCAACAACCGTTAGTCTATGGAATTCTGTTAAAGATAGTTTCCCTGGAACTTTTACAACCGCTGGAATAAAATGGCATGCATGTTACGATTTATTTTCAGGGGTTCTGCAGTGGTTTGATATTACTCCATCAAGTACGAACGATTCTCAATGCTTTCCTACTTATGAGATGTTAGTCGGTAAATTAATTATTTTTGATTTAGGATACTGGTCTAGAAACTTATTTTTTGAATTGGATGACGCGGGTTGTTACTTCTTGAGCAGACTAAAAAAAGGATTCTGTATCCTTGTTGAAGGTGTAGTATCTGGATTAGGACAAAAATACATAGGTGCTGGATTTTCTACGGTAATTTGGAGTAAATATCATGGTGAAATTGTCGAATTTATCGGTGGAATCTCAATCAACGATAAACATAAAACATTCAGAATTATCGGTTTCTGGAATGAGACAGAAATAACATATCATTGGCATATAACTAATTTGCTCGTGCCTGCAATACTTATTTACCCTTGCTACTCTCTCCGATGGCAAATAGAACTATGCCAGACACACTACCATCAAAACGAGAACTTTTATTTAGCTGCCTAACTAATTCTATTTGTCTTTGTCGTTTTGAATTCATGACTGACTCCTTTTTATCAGTGATTATAATAAAAAT
>JADGBS010000095.1 GCA_015231325.1 Oligoflexia bacterium
GTGCGCCCGGGTTTCCAGAGGATTGGACGATGAATGATTACCGATCAACAGAAGAATCTAATAGTGCCCCTGGAAAGGAACTAATTATTGTTCCAAGTGATGGAGCATCTAATATCAAACTTAGCGCTTACGATTTTTTTTCGCTACAAGAATGTTCTGTAGTTATGACAGAAACCCCTGCTCACAGAATTGCAGGTGTTTATTATAATGATATTGCGGAAGAGTTGGCCTGGTTCAAAAATGCTATAAGCAATTTAAAAATTATTGGTCAGGAAAAATTAGAAAAGAAAAAAGTGGCAGTAATTTCACCGGTAGCCCGTGGTGCTTCTGGAGCCTTGATTGCTGATAAAAACCGCATTCTTGATCACGCCAGTGGTAAATATACCCTTGCTTACACTCAACCATATAGCGACAAAGTTAACCAACAATTTTTGGACTTTTGTGGTGATGCTCGAGAATTCTTTATTGAAACAGGTTCAATAGCTACTTATCCTGGTTGTCTCACCTTGCTTAAACGAATACTCTTTGAAGAGATGGAACGAGCGTCACTGCTGTTCAAAGCACAAAGATTTATTATCTACCCCCTCTTGATTGCTGGAGATTTTTTGGGAGGGAATTATTTGCAGGCGGCCCAACTAGCTGGAAACGAACATAGTTATTGGATGTGCCATACCGGAGCAAGAAATATTCATGGTTCACCTGGAACTTTGAGTCGCCTCTGTAAAAAAATAACTTCCTATTCACGATTAGTTCCTGCGGAGTCGGCCATATGCTATCGGTCTATTGGAGTAGTTCAATCAACATTAGCATCCAAAATTAAGCTTAGTGATAAATGTAGCACTTTGGTGACAGCTGGAGGACATGACACCTCATTCTCCCATATCCCTATCATTGCTAGTTTTTACCAACAATTTCCTCATATGCAACAAAAAGAGCATTGGCACCTAGAGATTGGAACTTGGATTATGGGTGCCCTTTTAGGAGATAGAAATTCCATTGATAAATCCATTCTTAATAAATTGTTTGGAAAAGGAATAGTGATTCAGGGATCGGTTGATGGTAATCCAATTATTACTACGATGTATGCAGGAGGAGCAGACTTTAAATTTCTGAAAAAATTAGTCGAAGACCGAGGAATTTATTTCGGTCATCGTGATCCGCTTTGGAATTTCGAACGTACTATGGTTGATATTGCTAAAGAGTATTTGGAGTGCGAAGAACGTAGTTGCTTTGTCATGCCTAACATGAACCCTTCCAATTTTGGTCATGGACCGTTTCCTGAAATTCGAGGAAAAATAATCAATGAGGAGGCGTTTTTATATAATGGGGAAAGGGCATTTGTTTTTGCGAATCTAATGTCAGCTTTAATTACTGCTTATCAGTTGATGCAAATATCACCTGATCCTCAAATCCCCATCGTGATTACCGGTGGTGGTGCTAAAAATCCTCTTTTTGGGCAATTACTGGCCACCATAACCAGAAAAGATGTCTATACAATTTTTAATCACCAAGGAGATCCACTAGTAGAAACGACCTCCCTGGGAGCAGCTATGGTTGGGAAGGCCGCGGTTTTAAATATTCATCCTTATGATGTTGATCTTTCCGTATTAGGGATTAGCTACCGAAAATCGAAATATTTTAACAAAAAAACATTAAAAATGTTCATTGAAAAATACCAGAAACGATACTTCAAATTACTTTCTAATTAGGTTTCACAGATTAGGTGTCACACATCTTTAAGCAAAAAACGCATATACCCTTGATTTACTTTTTTCCAACGATAAATTATATGACGCGCGAATAGTCGGATGAAAAAGGTTTCTATGGAGGAAGTAAGTCCGTTTGCTGCAGCAAATGCTCTGCTAATGGTATGAGCGAAGGAATAAAAACTTTCAAACGATGAGATTATTTTCCTTTGCAATTCAGCAGAGGTAATATTCCTGGGACGGTATACTACGTGCAAAGCGTCATAATAGCGCCAATTTTTATGCAATAACCGCCCTTCTTGTTCCATTTTTATATAAAGATCAGTTCCGGGAAATGGAGTAAGTGCCAAATATTGCAATGTCTCAATTTTGTTTTTTTTACAAAATTTTACCGTATGATTGAAAACATCCGGAATATCACTATCTGAACCGAAAATAAACATTCCATGAACATCAATTCCAGCATTATGTATCTTCGTTAAACCTCGCTCAATGTCATCCCTGGTTTGGGCCTTTTTATACTCTTTCAGTGTTTGATCATTAATTGATTCCAGTCCGATATAAATTTTAATACATCCACTTTTTCTCATCAATGAGAGCAACTCATCATCTTCAGCGACATCAATACGAGTTTGAGCAGTCCAAATTTTTTTAATTTTGTTATCAATTATTTTTTTTAAAATTTCTTTAGTCCTATTTTTGTTTGCCGTAAAATTATCGTCATAAAAAAATATTTGTTTTTTCTGTACTCCTTTTAGCTCATAAATTACACGATCAGGATCAAGCGTGCGATATTTATGTCCAAAAGTTTTAGTTACGGAACAAAAATTGCAATTAAAGGGACATCCCCTGGAGGTAATGATTGGATAAATATCCATGGATTCGCTTTTGTAGAGTAATTTAAAATCCGGAATGGGTGTCTTGTTTAGGTCAGTAATGAAATTTGTTTTGATAATTTTTTCACTACTGCCAAATTTCAGGAGATCGACAATCACCTCCTCTCCTTCACCCTGAACTACCCAATCGGCACCGTTTAACAGCGCTTCATCAGGCAAAATAGTAGGATGCACTCCACCAATAATTACTTTTCCATGAGGATTTGTGATCTTAAATAATTTTGCTATCTCATATCCCCTTTCTGCAGCAGGAGTTATTAAGCTTAACAATAAGAAGTCTCCTGCTAAGTGTTTGTCGGTAATTCCGTATTTATCCCGGCCACCGCTGCGAAGTAAAAAATTTTCGTTGTAAATTCGTACTGTAAACCCTGCGTCGCGCAAAATAGTCCCTAAATAAAGCGTACCCATTAGGGGGAGGTTCATATATCGACTAAAGACGTTGGCCGCTGTCCCTGCAGGTTCCACGATAATAACTTTTTTGTTTTTTAAAGATACTTTCATATTGAAACTCCATCAGCAACTTCTGTTCTGTTAATAAGTAAGTAGAGAAGTAAAGAAGCATAACAAGTAACAGCTACTCCACTCCTAAGCTAAAATTAGTAGTTGATTGATAAATACCACATATTAAAAGGATTGTATTGTGGTTATAATACAGTCTTCCACATAATGATTACTGGCAGGAAGACTATAGCACCGAATATTAGAAATGAATCAAAGTTCACTAATTCCAGAGATCAATGCTTCAGTAAAAACTTGATCTTTCTCCTTCTGTTCTGTTTTTCAGATACGAAACAGGTAAGTATTTGTCTGTTGAAGTCGCTGTTCAATAGCGAATATTTTTTTAGAAAACTATAAAAACTCTCAAACATTAACATATAATTATCAATACCAATATGTGTCCTCTTTTCAACATCTACACATTAGTCACAGGTAGTAATCATAATGACTGTCGATTTTCGAAAAGGACCACGAACGCATACCCACACCAATTTTAATATGTACCTAGATACTGATCATTACATATTCTTAACAAAACTTAACCAATACTTTATTGACATTTACTTGCGTAAAAAGTCAATTTCTCATTGAGTTAAGTTGTTCCATCGGTAATAATTATCATATAGATGCCATTTAAAGTAAGGTCTAAGGTCATTAAAATGAAACGAATTCTCGAAAACCAGCTATTTAAGTCGCTTATTGATAGTACACCGATATTAATTTGGTTTACGGATGATGCTGGACATTTTGTTTATTATAATAAAACTTGGTGTGATTTTACAAGCGGAAAACTGCAAGAGATACGCGATAGAAACAACCACACACTATATATGCATCACGAAGATGCGACATCTTATCTAGAAGCGTATCAAGAACACTTTTCAATACATGAGCGATTCACGATTGAATATCGCCTTTTATGCAATGATGGCAATTATCATTGGATGCGTGAGGAAGGAGTTCCATGGTATGATGATGAAGGAATGTTTCACGGTTATATCGGTGCCTGTTATGATATTGCAGAATTCAAAAAAACTTCTACTGAAGAGCGTTTTACATCCAAGATCATATCTAGCTTTTTCAATCAACAAGAATATGACAACATAGAAGATAATGGCCAAGAGTATATTTCGATGAGTGCCATCGAAAAGCTTGAAACCATGGAACACGCAGGTGAACTAACCATTGTGTCAGATTTAATACAAATATTTATGGAATCAACTCCAAATGCATTAGTAGAATTAGAACAGGCGGCAAAAAACAATAATAGAAAAGAAATGACGGCCATTGCGCATCCATTAAAGAGCAGCGCTGCGACATTAGGTGCTCTGCAATTACGAGATTTATTTGCAAAAATAGAAGAAAATGGTCAAGAAGGAAAGATGGATGCGGAAAATTTAGAATTGATCCAAAAAGCTAAGGAACTGTTTGTATTAAGCGGCCAACAATTACAAATAATCTCAAAAAATAAAAAAAACAATAATTAATGTTATGGTCCACTAGGAAGAAGACGGAGAAGACGAAGGGCGTTGTAACGAAAGCGATTGACAGTAATCAGGTAAATCATTTTGGCCACTTCCACTTAAGTTATCTTCCTCCGTAGTTGGTTCTTTTATCATTAAATAAAGCTTTTGAAATTCATCTATCCATGGAGTAGATAGAGCATAACAATCGCCACAGACATCTTGTTTCCATTTACCAGCATTATATCCATGGTATTGATAAATAATATTTCGTAACATATCAGTAATTGCAGCACTTCCACGATAATAAAGCATGGACTGCGACAACCACCAAAAAATTTCAGCAACCTTGTTGTCTAGTCTACTAATCCTACTAGGATCACTGGGAAAAGTTCTAGAGTACTCTTGTTTATTCATCACCTCTCTGAAGAGTTGACGTAAATGATCTTTTATCACTGGCAAATTTTCACAATCTGTGTGATTCCAATAAGGATTATTATCAATTGCGGTTAGACCTATTTTTTGATTACCAATTGTTCCATAAATCATAGAGTAGCCTATTATATTTGATCCTGCACATGGGAGAGGAGATTGTTCATTTCTTCGTTTTGCCATTTCGTTAACATCTATACAAATATATTCCTTATATTTTCCATATTTTCCGCTCATCGGAGTAAAAGACGCACTGCGATCAGTGCCAGGAAGACGTTCTCTTCCAAAATTGTTCTCAGGAGAATGCCCTAACATTGTTGCTATTATTTTTCGCCTCTGAGAAAGGTTATCTATTACTTGATCAAAACTATCTTCACCAACTTGATCTATAATAGACAGGCCTGAAAAAATGCTCTTCTGAAACTCTTGGTTATACGTAATTTGAGTTGCATCCCCACCAAAAAAATCAAACCACTTTTCTTGATTTACCGAATACATCAAACCAATATTCTTTGGTGGCCTTAAGGATACAGCTATCTTTCGACATAATTGTTCACGCATAGAAATATCCCTATCTAAAAGGCTTTTAATGTAAGGGATATTAAAAAAATTATTTAAAATGTTTTTATCTCCCAATCTTGCGCTCATAGATAAACTTCTTAATAAACGATCATCTCTTAAATTAATTTGTACTCCATGAAGAAGGAGCAAATTAATAGCAGGAAGAGATTGCATATCAAATGCAATATCGATTGCCTTTTTTCCATTAGTGCCAGAGGCGTTTAGCACAGCATCTTTTTGCTGGGGACTAAGCGTACTCAACTTCTCTAATATAGATTCTAGTATTTCGAATCTTTCGTACTTACAAGCATAGTGTAATGGAGTGAAACCATTATCCAAAGGATTAGGGATAGATAACAAATCTGGTTTTAATCCAAGTATTGTTTTAAAAGAACAGCTTGCACCTCTGTCAATTGCTAACTGTATAGGAGTTTTGACAGCATAAATACTTGGATATCTAACAAATTCATTCCAATTACCCAAAGATACGGTTAGATGTTCTGGATGAACTGTAAAGTATGTTTTAACTATCTCACAGTCATCTTCTGCAATTATGTTATATAGCAAATAATAAATATCACTGTAAACTCCTTTGGATAAACGATTAATTAATATTTGATTTAATGATTTACCTCTATCATTACCAAATGGGCAGCTCATGCTTTTTAAATCAACACCTGCAGCAACAATATTGTTAATTGTCCGCATAGGTAAGAGATGAAGCAAGCAGCGAATAGTCCGAGATGTTCTGAGCGCATCAATTAAAACATCCCCATCTGATTCTATTTGTTTCAAATAATCTGCCATCCCTTCTGTATATTTCTCATAATTCTTTAAAACAAAATACATATGTCCATCATTACTATCTGATAATGGTTTTTCCTTAATAAAAAGGTATGATACTCTCTGTTCCTCTGCTGCCAAACCGGTTTGGTTGTGAAAATTAATAAGCACAAAAAATATAATATTAAACAGATTAAAAATTTTTTTCTTTTTATTCCATTGTTCGTTCATAAAATTTACTAAACTCCTTAAACAACTTTATGCCATTTAATATTACGATTTTTATAAATATTTATGTAACAATACCATCAGTTAGAATAACGGTATTTCTAATAGCGTTAATTAAAAAGTTAAAACTAAAAGATTAAAGAGGAATAAAATACCTGAGCTTCAAGTTTTGGATATTTCGCACATTCTTCAAAGAATTTTAATGAGCGAGCTATGATTCCGATAAGAAAGTATAAAATTTAAATAAAAGCAGAAACATCTCCATCTCCTTCACGTATAACAACTGGAGAATCTTGGGAAAGATCAATTATGGAGGTTGAACCGATTTTTCCTACACCACCATCAATAATTAAATCCACCTTCTTAAATAATTTTTCCTTCATTATTTCTGGATTCAATAGTGGTTCTTCGCCAGGAATAGACAATGTACTACTGATAAGCGGTCCATCCAATGCTTCCAACAACTTTTTAACGATCAAACAATCTGGCACCCGAATTCCAATATTTTTTCGTTTTGGATGCAACAGTCTTTTAGGAACTATCTTTGTCGCTGTCAAAATAAAAGTGTATGGGCCAGGAGTGTGTGATCGCAAAGCACGATAGGCCGGATTGCTGATGATTGCGTAAGTAGCAATATTAGATAAATTATGGCAAACCAAAGTAAAAAGATGATCTTTATCCAATTGCCTAATTTTTCTTATTCTATCTAAAGCATTTTGATCAGAAATGTGACAACCGATAGCGTAGGCAACATCAGTCGGATAGATAATAACTCCACCATTTTTAATAACTTGAACTGCCTGATCTATCAAGCGTTCTGGTGGATTAACTGGGTGTATTTTAAAAAATAACGACATAATCTATTAACATCCTAAAGGAGACCTCAAGGAGATCTCATAAATACCATCTAAAAAAAAATCAAATATCTGACTCAATTGTTGAGACAGGTTTTGAAAGTTGTATCAAAGGTTGTAAACCTTGTTCTGTTTCTTTAGTTTCCTCAAATGACGACTTTTGTTTCATCCATTTTTTTGCCGCCATTAATCCAATAGGAGTAATCATCGCAATAAGACCGTAGATAAGCCACATCATTTGCGGCCTTACTGGAAGCCCGGTTTCGGCCTTGGGCAAATAAGTAGCAACAAAATATCCAGAAAACGTCGAAGTAATAAGCTTGGTTAAAAACCATGGAAATTGGCCTACTCCCTGGTAAGCGCCAATTTTTCCTTTAGGAGCAATTTCCGCAACCCATTGAAGGAAGCGAGGACTCCACATTGCCTCCCCTACTGACATCAATACGATATAAGTAAGAAATAGGTACACGTTGGTACCGAGTGCGATAAGAAAGGTTGGAAGCGCCATCACTGTGGTTCCCAGAATCATCATGTTGTAAACGTTGGCCCGCAAAGTTAATCCGGCCACTAGTGGAGACAAAATAAAGATAATTAATGGATTTAGATTTGAAAAAAATTCATAGTATCTACTTACTGAAGTTCCTGCATAAGCGCGATCGAGATAGTATGGAATGGTCAGCCAGTTGTGAGCGAATAGCGTTTGTACAGGAATAAGCATAAAAATAAAAAATAAAAAACGTTTGTCTCTTAGTGGATCAAATGTGGACAAAAATTTTTTCCAAATGCTCTCCGTGGCGGCAGAGTCATCCGATGCTCCTACGACCACGTCAGCTTGAACAACAGCATCCTGCTTCTTTGTAACCAGTAGCACAATGATAAGCAAACTTATAAAAGTAAGTACCGCATAAACCCAAAAGACTGATGTAAGTCCATTTGGAGGAAATGTTTTTTCAAAATGTTGCCTAGTTAGCGGTGATATAAATCCCGATAGAAATGAACCCAAATTCATTCCTCCATAGAGAGCAGCGTACGCCATGGGTGCAACCGCAGGACTTGCATACTTTTTTACTGCAGAATAGATGGCCGGTTGAAACAGACCATAGGCGACAACCATCACAAAAATACCAGCAATCATTAAGAAAAACATGGGAGAGCCCACGCCGTTACTGAGATGAAATGAGCCAGAGGAAGCAATTAGTATTCTTCCGATAAGCATCCCCGCGAACGAGAGAATCAGGGAATTTCTTACACCTATTCGATCAGAGACACCTCCGAAAAGGAGCATTGCAAAAGTGATTCCCCCCGTTACAAAACCATAAACCCATCCAGCTTGAAGATCACTTAAATTCAAATTTTCAGAGCAAAATTTTCCTAAGATAGTTAAAACACCGAAGTAGACAAGTCCCTCGATAATATTTGCAAGATTCACTCCCCATAGCACTCTGGGAGCAGCAACAAACGCTACACAAGTATCTCGTAATTCTTTTATTGATCCGAGGATTACTTTTAAAACTGAGACTGAGTCATTTTGGGCACTGTTCATCGTGGACCTCCTTTTATTAGAGGAGAGTAGCGATTATTCGTAGTTTTGTCTACCTCGTAATTGGCCCGTAATTGGGCAATATATCGCAAACTACCCGCTACTTGTTTTCACGAGAAGGCCGACGACGTAGTCCGTTTTAGATGCTTAACCCAATATTTAGATTGAAATGGTTGCTTTTATCTTCAATATTTCTGCCATATTCAAGCATTAAAGCAGGAATAGATATTTTCTCGAAATAGTACCGAAAACTAAGGCCAAGAGTATTTTCAGTTAATTTTTTTCTATCTTCAATTTGTGCAATTGGATCGATTAAGCGCAATGTATTCCATTCGTAAAAGGGCGCTAGATAAGTTCGATTGAGCAATTGCTTTTGATACTGAAACATTAATGATAAGTTCTGAGAAACAGGCGTAGATGCGCGATCATAACCGCGACAACCATCTTGGCCTCCTATCAGTTTGGGATATAAATGAGAGTTGTCATTGACATAATAACCATAGACCATAAAATCGAAGAAATCATCACCAATTGCCTTATGCCATCGAACATCTCCCTCGTGAACAGTAATCAACTTTCCACCGTCCATTCCAGCAATTAAATTATAGGTAGTGATGATTCCTAATTGGTAAAAATCATAGACATGATAATCATTGAGATGGTGTCTAAACAGAAGGGCGGTAAATTTTTTATGTGCTAGTTCTTGTTTATTTGTTGAGAGTACTTCCTTATCAACAAAGATAGGTCCAGCTTTAAAGACGTGTTTTTCCCAGAGATAATTGGGCGTGATGGTAAAAGTGGTATATCGTGTTTCAAAGATGCTACGAGTTATTTCTCGTCGTTTAAACTTGGTTAGATCTGCTCTTTTCATGAAAAGAATTTTGGTGCCAATATGATCATTAAACAGTTCCTCATCTTGATAATATAAAATGCCATTGAAACCAGAGTTGGTCTGGCCCACCGCTGGGGCAAAGGTTCCTAATGTTCCCAAAAAGTTATTTTCATAGATTAAGGCACCCCTGGTATAATAATCTCCAGATTGGGTAATCATTGGGATAGGAAAGATGGACCACTTATCTTCGATTTCAATGGTCAGGATACCATCATTGAAACTGATAGATTTTAATATGACTTGAGAAATTTTGAGCATTTTTTCTCTTACGAGCGGTAGGTCATGAGGATCAAGGTCTTGTCCTTCACTCATCCGTAGTTTTCGCAAAATAGCGCTCTTATGCGTTTTTGTTTTGCCAGTAATTTTAATTTCTTTAATGATATCTGCCTGGACAAAAAATACAGTAAGGAGATTGATTATGATGGTAATAGAGATTAGTCTAATTAAATTTTTCATAAAAATACGTCTAATTGGATGATGGTAAAATAAATTTATACATTTTTATAAACAATTTTTCAAACACAGCGAAAACAGAATTGATAATATGCTCACCGTAGAGATAAATCTATCAAAAAAATATAAATATAAAAGTGATTGAAACTCCTTTTCATATTTAGCATGAATATCTTGTTTAATGACGTCCTCCCACCACTAAATTGTTGAAACAATTATAGTGGGGATCCCTTAATATCAAGGATGGTTTCCACTTCATCAACCCAGGCAACCCCAGCATCTCCATGAACACAACCCCGCCGCCCGCGGGTGAGAATATTGATGGCCGCATTTTTATCTGCGTTTATTTGCAAACCGTATTTTTGACATTGAAATGATTCCTGGGACAAACAACGCTTTGAGTGGAGTATTCTTGGCCATTGCAAAATTAAGTTTGTAAATCTCCTTTTCCATTTACAATTTTGCCACTTTTGCGAGACTATGTTAAATTGAAACAAGGAAGAATTTTTGCGACAGAACCATATTAAGTTAGCATACCTTATGGCGCGCAGGCATCTGATCGTTCTGAAAATGGCCCTGTTTATTTCATTAGACCACCAATAGAAAAATAAATTAATGGACACTTACAACGTCACTAGTCCCATCATTGAAATCATCAAGAAAGATGACCTCAATTGCTCTAAAGTATCCTGCCTTATCCCAGCCACTGCAATCTCCACTTCTACTAAACCCTACCATTTGAAGCATTAAATCTCCTGTATTGCTAATCCTACCATTCGTTGCAAGGTAGGCCTCATTAGAGTAGTTTGGACCAAACCACCATCCTGATCCACTGATAAGCCCAAAGGTAAAATTGGTACCGGCCGCTTTTACAGTAATAGTTCCGCTACAACCTAGCTGATGAGAATAATAGGCATACAGAGCAATTCGCCGTGCTTTGGCACCAGGTTGTAATGGTGGCACATCCGCCCCTCTAAAACCAGCAGTCAGAAGATTATAAGCAGATAAAACGTTCGTCTCAGAGCCGGTATATGGAATTCCATCTCGATTGTTAGCATAATGACCCCATAAGTATCGACGGGCAACTTCATAAAGACCATCTTTAAGTTTGGTACCAGTTGTATTTGTACCAGCAGTTTGAACTTTTATCCAATTAGTTCCATCAGAAACATAAAGTCCTTTAGTCATTCCATTAGCAGTATTAGTGTTATACACCATGGCCCCTTCGGGAATACCTACCGCACTCGTATTAGGTAATGCCTGAGTTACTAATAATGGGGCAGCGTTAGTAGATAAAACTCCATTCTGCATAGTAAAAGCACCACCGCCACCACCACCAATTACTCCAGAAGAAGTTGTGCAAGAAATGATCTTGTTCCTATCCGTACTTCCCGCTTCATTGGTAGTGAAGTACAAAGTCATAGTGCGAGATAAAGGGGTTATCACTGCTTTTACTTTTGTATCAAAATTAATTGTAAAATCAATACTTCCCTGAAATTTGTTGGCAATAATTTTAGGAGTACCAAATGCATAACTTTTTATGGTTACTCCTTCGTATTTGTAGGCATCAGATTGACCATCTATTGGAAATTTTCTTGCACTAGTAGTCTCAAAACGCAGATCTGCCAAGTATGTTGGTTTATCGCCTAAAAGATAGGTTTCCTTACAGGAGGCAGAATCAGACATAATTACTTTGATCTCGTCAAAGGTATTTCGTATTTCACTTTTTTGTGCAGTTTTCTTTTCCCAATATGATGCCATTTCTGCTGCATCATTTGCGAATGAATAACCAATTGTTAGAGAAAAAAAACTTATTATCCAGAATAACAAATGTAAAGATGATTGCTGTAAGGCGAACATAAAAACCCCTCCATTTTGAGATAAAATAGAAAGTAAAGTGTCTCTTTATTAGTGTCTCATTATTATTGAGTTACTAATTGATTAACTCATCGGTAAAACTTGAAGAATAATTACCCAAATTCAGACGTTTTAGTAAACACTACATGAAGCCAAAAGTCGCCTATCTATAGGGTTCTGTCGCAAATTCCTCAATAAACTTTAGTGAGCGCTCTATAGTTCTGACAGGGAAGTGTAAATAAATCACGGCCGATCAAAGTACCCCATTGAAAGAGGTGAAATGTTTTTTCAGAAACTTTTTCCATTTTAAATATAGATATAATTTTTTTGTCAATAAGTTGAATTGCGACACCATTTAAGAGTACCTCTTTTTGATTAGTGCTACTGATGGATTTTCCTCCTTGGTCTTGATTATTGATAGAGACGGTTTCTCCTGGGAGAGCAATGATTTTTACTATGGTCCCATCGTCAATAGCAATAAGATCACCTTTTTTCGAAAATATGTACATCTTACGCAGTTATATCTTGTATCAATGGCCAGAACAGAATTTTCAAATGGTACTATACTTAGCATATTTAAATCAAAATAATAAATAAAAACTAAAGAAAAGATTATGAAAGAGAGATAGACAAAAAATAATCTTTTGTACATTTTATTTTTCAAAAATTTTATCTCTAATTTTATCATTTGGATTTTTTTCAATTTTTTTTGATCCATGATTGATAATGATTAATTCAACGAAGGAGAAAGACCCTCCAAAGATCATCAAACTAATTCCTGTAAGCAGGATCGCTATACCTATACTTTTAATAAAATAAATTACTGGGTAATGGATCAAAAAATTGGATTTTTGTTTTAAATATCCTATCGCAATAAAGAGTGTAAAAGTTACTACAACAAAAAAATAAACAAAATGATATTTTTTAAAGCGCAAATATCATATATTTTTGCCCAACTATGATCTAATAAGATCAATTTTTTTCGTAAATTATTATACTGATCTTCGTGCAGTAATTTGGGATTGAATTTAATAATTCCTTCGAGGACGTAATCCACTCTTTCCAAAGCGACCGTAAATCTATACGTTTTATTATTTTTCAAAACTATTTTGAACCATCCTCCCATGTTTTTAGAAACAGCACTTTTCCCACATTCCGGATCGGTAGGACCACTTTTTGCACATCTTGAACTAAATATCTGATTGTCGTACCCTGATATAGTGCTAATAGAACCAAACTTTGAAAGGATATCTCATGGAAGATGGTATTCAGAA
>JADGBS010000096.1:0-9906 GCA_015231325.1 Oligoflexia bacterium
CCAATATAAGTTAAACTAGAATACATAGATGACTCTCCTTTTTAGTAAAGTTTTATTGCTAATATAATTAAACTTTACCGGGAAATATGCCCTCATTGAAGAGGGGGTCATCTATACCTTCTTTTTTTCCTTTTTTGCCCCTTTTTTTGGTACCTTTTTTTGGTACCTTTTTTTTCCTTCATAAAAATTTATTAGAAAATCATCTTACCAGTATAAAATAGGGCCAACGAAAAAGTGAGTGATGGTGATAATTAAATCAAGGAGAAGATTATGCAGATTGTTCGCGTAAAAAAATTAATAGAAGCGAAGATATTCACTATTTTTGCATTATGTATGGTTGCTATAGTATGTGTACATTTTATGGGAGCTGCTGTTGCGGCAGATGAGGAGCAGGATGTCCTTGAAACCTCGCCGTTGTTGTCTTCCGCCGATGTATCTGACAATTCGATATTTTCGCCCTCTGCACGTAGGATTGCAGAGATCTTCAAGGCGTCGATTCGTGAATGGCGTCCAATCGAGTTTAAAGAGCTGTTAGCACAACAATATGTGCGATTGCATCTTATGGATAAACAGCAAAGATGGCGATCCGATGCATTAGCAAGAATTAGTGAGTCGTTGCTGCCAAGCAACATTAACGCGGCAATGATTGATGTTTTTGTTGATCGAGTAGTCTCCAATGTTGAGAGTAACCCCTATCTAGTTAATTTTTTAATGCAGGCACAGCAGCTGCCATGCAAAAAAATCCGCAGAAATATATCAGAAGAAGGAAGATACGTCCTACCCAGGATGGTGGCATTCGCTTTAGTTGTCGATACATTGACTAGAGCAGAGCTAGATCATCCAGATGTTTTAGAGGCAGTAGTGACATTATTCGAACAAGCTCGAAATGAAGAGAATATTGGGTTTACGGATCTGGGATTATTTGTTTCGATTAAACTAAGGTTGATTGAATCACCGATAAAAGAGATGATTAGGTTTAGACGAGAGGGGAAAGTTGATCCTGATTTCGCAAAATACTACCTACCACTCAATGTACTGGAGGCCATGCTTGCTGATTGCTATTTAGGAAACACAGACAATGCTGCTAGCGCCTGGCCATTGGTGATGAATGGTCCAAGCACAGCTGGACCTGCCTCCTTCTCAACAAATATGAGGGCCGTGCAGTTGAGGATGCCCCAGGCAAAGAACTGGAATGACTTATACGGTGTTTGGAATCTGGCGTTTACCTCTCAGTTTGATACAGCTCCATTTTTGATGCTAATCCTATTAGTTCCAGAGGTAAGTGGGTACCAAGAACATCCCGAAGAATATTTAACTAGACGTGCTTTGGCGCTATACACCTATCTACACTACAGTATACTGGGAACTGTGGAATTGGAGCGTAGGGGCTTGACTTCACCAGATTGGTCTTTAGACCAAGAGCTGGTTTGTCTGTGGGGTAAGATGAATGTTGAAAGTGCCAAAGATTATAATTTGCGTCTAAAACATGCGCACGCTGACTAATAGCTGATTCGTATTCAGTATATTCTATTATTATTAATTTATCGTCATTTCAACCACTCTCGGCATCAAATAAGTAAGCGGACCTTGATTCTTTTTATCATTTTCATCTTTATTATCTTTATCATCTTTTTTCTCACTGCCGCCCGGCGCACCAGGATCACCAGGCACTCCTGTATCCACCTTAAGAACACATTTGTTTGTATCTTCATTAAAGATGCAGTCCTTTCCGCAAGAACCATTCTCATCCCGCGTTTCAGGACATTTTTTAACCTTCTTTGCTGGTGGTTCTTTTACTGGAATAGATACAAATGCAGTGATTGTATATGTCGCCCGTTCATATTGTCCGACTGATACAACCTTGAAGAGCGATCCATTAGCAATCGATTCCCCGGCACCGGCCTTGACACCTGTTTTCCGCAAATAATTCATTTTTTCATTAAAAGTCTGGAGGGTGAAAACTTGCAGCGTTTCAACCAGGTACTTAGAAAGATCATCGAGCGTACGAAAGCGATGTGGTTTTTCTGGATCGTCACGATATTTAAAAAATTGTGTTAAATGTTCCTCTTTCATTTCCGGAAAAATGAATTTCATTATTCCTTTTGTCGCTCTATTGAAATCAACAGTCGTTACACCATGGACGGTAAAATCATCTTTTATCAAATCAATAACTGCATCATTTAATCCAGGGATTAGGTATAACTCCGAAATCGATGACAATGGAGCAAATTTTGCATGAACTTCTTTTTTTTGATATATGTGCTCGATTTCACCGCGATCGTTATCCTCGAAGCTGTCTTCTTTGCTTATATAGTATTTAATCAATTTAACCAGCAACTCTGGAGTTAATTGCGTAAATTTATCTGATATATCAGATATGTTTCCTGCATTTCTGGCCTTCTCCCGTTGTTCTTCAATGCGAGTTTTTAATATCTCCGTCAATTTTTCCTGCATGTTATTTGCCTTCTCAGCAGGCGTGGCCGTCGTCGTTGTCGTCGTTGAGGTCGTTGAACCCGCAGGATTGGCACCGGTGTTCGCAGTAGCGGTAGCGGCTGCACCAGCGGCTGCATCAGCGTCAGTACCCGTTGATGCTGACATATCCCTCAATAAATTAATATTTAGAAGATGCGATACATTTTGAATAGTCAGCATCATTTTACCAGTAAGTAAAAAATTCTTTTGAAATTCCTCCAATGCACTGCGCTGAAGAATATTTGCATCCTTAAGCACTGGAATCGGATACATAAACGGTGTCGACCAAAGATTGTCTATAATTTGCGACGATACCAATTTTTTATATTGTTTATTTCGTTCTAAGAAATTCAAAGATTCTTGATAAATATTCAATCTCACCATCGCGAACATCAATCCCGCTTCTGCATTAAGCTTGGCCTGCATTCTTTCTTGGGTATTATATGCACGCAATTTGTGGACCTTAGTTTCAAAACTAAAGTCTACCATCAACGCTGTTAAAATTACCATAGCGCCCAGCACCATTAACAGCGCTACTCCTTGCTGATTTTTGTAAATTTCGTCCCTCATGGTTGTCCTTCATCAAACCCTTTGATTCCACGAATATCTCCAATGCCGCCAGTGCCAGTACCAGGGGCAACGGGTCCGACACCACCACCACCACCACCATCACCATCGTTTTCATCTACCTCTTCAGAATCAGAACCAGAGGTACGCTTAACTTTTTCCTTAAAGAACGGCCAAGATGAACGCACAATCAGTTCCTCTTCACTTTCCTCGCCAAGTTTATTTACCCAAGTCAACTTTACCTTTATTCCCCTGATCAGATATTTACCATCCTGGATATCATTCAAAGATTCTACGAACTTCTTTTTTTCCTCGTCCCAAAATTGAAACTCAAGGTTAATCAAATTATTAATTAGAGGATACGCTTTAATATTTGCATTTTCCCAATCTAATTTGTCCACCATGTAGGGATCTTCGGCCACTTGCGCACGCATTAAATCAAAATGCTCTTTTGTAGAGGTACTGGTAGTGACAGCGGCGGAAGAACCTTCGTTAGTATCAGTAGTAGCGGTACTTTTTCTTACAGAATAGCGTACCCAAGCAAAATTAGATTGCTTACTATCTTGCAGTCGTCGCTTATTGTTGAAAATCATGAACTCTAAAGTTTGTTTGTCAGGATTTTGAATAATCGGAACTGGGTGTCCCAAAGTTGTTACAAAAGCAAAACGATCTTTTCCATCATATCGCGAGGGTTCATCTGCTCTTTCGGTATTTGCGCGTGCGGATGATGCAGGTACCGCTCGTGCTGCAAAAAAGAGCGGTGTATACATGCTGGCCAAATCGTCTTCCAAACGCGTCATAGCAGTCTCTACCTGCAACACCTCCCGATCTTCCCCCACAACCCGTTCTTTAGTTTTTATACTATCATCGGTAACCTGAACAATCCCAAAGGAGATAAAACTTAAAATCACGATCGAAATCATAACTTCGATCAAGGTGAAACCCTGCGTATTACCGCGTATTCCCATATAAAATTCCTAAATACTTATTATGCCAAATACTCATTATGCTAAATACTCATCATACTAGATGCTTATATTTACTTTGGCCTTACGGTTGCTCATAAATGCCGATAGCGAAAATGGAAAATCTGTTCCCTTTTCTTTTACCGTCACTCTCACTTGCCAAATCATCTCCTCCACGTTTTTCTTTACCATCTCAAAAATCTTATTCTGCATCGATTGATCGGAAGCATTATCAGGATTGTTGGGATCATTGGGGTTACTGGAATCATTTTTACCTGCCCCACTCCCTCCAGCTCCTCCACTATCACTACCATCACCACTATCACTGGCATCGGAACTAGTGTCGCCACCCTCACGCTTTCCCATAATTTTTGCAATATCCGGAATTTTTAGGCGTTTGTACTCTGCAGTAAATTCATAATTGGCATGACCACTCTCCTCGAAATTTCCTTGTTGTGGGGTTAGGGTTAGCGACTCTTCCAGCTCTGGTGGATTTAATAAAATTTCATTTATTTTTTTTTGACAGAGTTTTTGTAACAACAATTCCTTTCTCATCATTGCCGAATCGTTGACATTAAAACCTTGGCTTGCCATGAATGCGGTAATAAAGATCCCGAGTAGAGTGACTGCTACCAAAACTTCCAGAAGGGTGAATCCTCGCTGGTCATCATATCTTGGCCGATTACTTTCCGGCCGATTACTCCTTGATCCATTTTTCATAAATCTCCTTCGACACCTTCTCTTGCTCCTCTAGCATTTGCTCCTCATTTTCGGCGTTCAGTAATCGACTCTCCCTCTTTATCTCATCAGTGAATGGATCAATCTTTATTGCTAAAATCTCTTTCTCTGCTCCCAAAATAATAATCCCTGCGTCTCTTTCTCCACTAGGATAAACATACAACGCTCCCTCCCCCTCTCGCAGTAATTTCTTTTGCAAACTGGTGGCCATGGCAATGATTTTTACCTTATCAGGAAGTTTTTCACTCTCCTCCTGATAATCAGCAATTCTCTGAAATTTTTGATTGATCTCCTTGATGAGTTTTTCCCTGGCCTCCTTATCCGCCAGCGAAAGACGATAAGAATCGTCAGCAACTTCACCGCCCTCACCGCCGCTTTCTTTACTCCCTCCTGCCATGAACAATGGAATAGTAAAGTCGCGATCGCTCCCAAATTCTAATACCCACTCCTGAGGAGATTTATCTAGAGAAAAATACACTCGTATCATGCTCCCACGTACTACTGATTCGTGAGTGCTGAAACGGATTGCCCGTTCAATGCCATCGGCAACCTCCAGGATTTTATCTCGATCAGAAACGAGTGCGTAATTTGCCGAGTAGAGAACGACGCCCACCAGCGCGAGCGCCACCATAATCTCGATTAGGGTCATCCCTCGACTATCTAAGGGAACATCAGTATCGGTATCAGTATAGTGACAATTACCCCTAAATCTTATCATCTGGACTAAGATCCCTATTTTCGCCCTCACCACCCTCGACGCCATCTGCCCCAAATGATTTCAACTTAATTGTTTTACCATCGGATTCGTAGACATAGTCATGATCCCATGGGTCCTGAGGTATAGCGTCAACATAGCCGTTGGGGGCATACCGTTTACACTCTGGTCCTACTGCGGGTTTTTTTACCAGGGCATCCAACCCTTGCTCCGTAGTTGGGTAAGACCCACAATGGCGACGATATTCCTGCAAAAGCCCTTTAAAGTTTTGCATTTGTATAATCGCTGCTCGTTGCTTACCTTCCCCAAGGCTTTCCATAACCTTACTGGCAACAAAACTACCAACTAACCCTAAGAGAGTTAGGGCCACCATAATCTCTACCAGGGTCATACCTTGATTACCACCAAGTCGCGCACTCAGTCTGATTTTTAGGCCTGTAATTTTAACTTTTAAGTTATTCAAGTTATTTAAGTTCATTAAGTTCACAATCCGCATATGATATCTCCTGAAAAATAATTAATCATCTAATCTTATTTCATCTAATCTATTCATCATCCAGTTTTCATTGAGTTCAAACTCATCATCGGAACTACTACCGAAAGAACGATAAATGCCACCGCTGCTCCCAATAATATCATCATAATCGGTTCTAGAACGGCGGTTAATCCATCGAGCTTGCTTGTTACCTGTTCATCATAATTTTTTGCCACAATTCCAAGTAGATTTTCCAATTCTCCTGACTTCTCACCAAGTTTAATCATGTGGGTCACTAAGGGTGGGAAATATCCTGAGTTTATAAGAGGAATGGCCAAGGAAGAACCCTCTGACACAAACGCCTGCGCCTCGGATACTGCTTTTTGCATATGCACGTTAGATATTAAATTCTTAACGATTTTCAAAGAAGTCAAAATAGGTACACCAGAATTTAGTAGTGTCGCTAATGTTGAACAAAAACGACCAACATTGATCATCATAATGATCTCTCCCAAAATCGGGAGCCGTAACTGCAATCGGTGCCAACGCTCTTTGCCCTTTTCGCTGCGTAAATATGCACGTGCAATCATAAACAATATCGGTGCCCCTATTAGTATCGCCCACCAATAATGTTGGATAAAACTAGAAATACCGATGCAGATCTTTGTAGGTAACGGAAGTTCTTTTTTTGCCGAAGCAAACAGTCGAGCAATTTTGGGAATGACCATCACAAAGATAAAAGTCATCATCAAGCTGCCGACACATGCCATAATTATCGGATAAAGCATTGCGCTCATAATTTTATTTTTCAGACGGGTACGACTTTCGGTAAATTCCGCCAAACGCAATAAAACTAGTTCTAATGTCCCGGAGGCCTCTCCCGCTTCCACCATATTGACATAGATGTTATCAAAAATTTTAGGGTAATCGGCCAAAGATTTGCCTAAAGAAGCTCCCTCGTTAATTTTCTGTCGCACTTCTGATAGTACTAGTCTTAACGAAGGGTGGTCAACTTGATCAATCAGTGCCGACAATCCCTCCGCTAAAGGAATTTTTGCGGAAATTAGCGTTGCCAACTGTCTGGTCATCAAAGAAAGATCCGCCACCCCAACTTTTTTATCAATACTGATACCGCCAAGCTTTTTAGTGTCGCGTGACTTTTTCTCATCGATCTCGATTAACAAAATCCCTGCCGAGGCCAGACGCTGCTTCGCCAAAACCAAGCTATCAACGGTGATATTGGCCTTTACTTGCTTACCAGTGTGACTATCAATTCCCTTATATGAAAAAATCGGCATCGACTATTTCCCTTTTCTTGCACTGGCCGTTTCCTCTTCTTCCTCTTCGTTTACGGTATGCGCAACCTCTTCAACAGAAGTAATTCCTTGAAACAGCTTATCCAAGGCATCTTGCTTTAGCGTACGCATTCCTGAGCGTATTGCCGCTTTTTTGATCGCTACCGCATCTGAACGTAATAAGATCAGTGAGCGAACTTCATCACTGATAGGCATCAATTCAGCGATAGTAATCCGACCGGCGTACCCACGATTACACTTCACACAACCTTTTGGACGATAGGTTGTGGCATCCGGTGGCAATGAACTTATCTTTAAAAGCGACAGTTCAAAAGGAGTGGGCACATAGGCGATTTTACACTCAGGACAAAGTGTACGAATCAATCTTTGTGCCAACACTGCTGCCAAAGAGGAAGCAATCAAAAATGGCTCTACTCCCATATCGATCAAACGAGTAGGAGTGGATGCTGCATCGTTGGTGTGGATTGTTGATAACACAAAGTGACCAGTTTGGGAAGCGGTAAGTGCAATCTCCGCTGTCTCATGATCGCGAGTCTCCCCCACCATAATCACATCCGGGTTTTGACGCAGAATCGAACGCAGCGCAAAAGCGAAAGTGAGATCAATTTTAGAATTCACCTGAATTTGTGATATGCCCTGAATTTCATATTCCACAGGGTCTTCAACGGTAATAATCATGCGCTCAGGTGTATTTATACGATCTAACATCGCAAACAGGGTAGTGGTTTTTCCATGCCCGGTTGGTCCAGAAACATAAAAAATACCATGTTTTCTTCTGGAGACATCCTCCAACTCTTTGAGCACAACCCCCCCGAAACCTAAATTCTCTAGACGCAATATGGTTGTGCCTTTCTCCAAAACCCGCATAACAATTCTTTCGCCGTGAGGGAGGGGAACGGTGCTCAAACGAATATCAATATCCTTCCCTGCAATCTTGATCTTGATTCGTCCATCTTGAGGAAGGCGTCTTTCAGCGATATCCAGCTTGGCCATCACCTTGATACGTGAAGAAACCGCAGCGTGGGTCTTGCGTGGTTGTCGCAAAATCTCCTGCATAACACCGTTAACCCGGAAACGATAGACCGTCTCTTTTTCGAAGGGCTCAATATGAATATCAGAAGCACGTTCTTTCACCGCACGAAAAATAATTGAGTTAACAAAACGAATAACCGGTGCCTCATCCGCCCCCGCATCCAAAATATCGATCGGCCCATCTAAATCCAAACTTTCTTCGAACTCGTCCTCAATCGAATCTACCAAATTCTGATTGGCCTTCTCGTATACTCGATTAACCGCATCCTGCAATCTCAACGAGGTGGTAACCACCACAATAACTTTTTTATTGAAGATAAGTTGCAAATCATTGACCACATCAAAATTAAAAGGATCGGCCACTGCAATGGTAATCGAATAGTCGGTTTCTAGAATGGGCAAAACCTCATGTTGTTTTGCATAATTGATGGAGATATTAACCACAATATTGGGATCAATCTCATCAACATTGATCTCTTGCAGATACGGAATATTATTTTGAATGCACAGGACTTTTATAATGTCGTTGGGATGAATAAAGTTTCTTTTAAGTAATATCTCCCCAATCAACTGCCCACTCTCCGCCTGCTGCGCTAACGCTTGCTCTAACTGTTCCTGCGTAAGCGAAGTGTGTTGAACCAAGAGCTCACCAATCTTTTGCTTGTGATCCTCGATTTTTACCAACATATGTTCAGAGAGCTTCACTTAGATTCCATCCTTCTTTTGCTTTTGCTTTTGCTTTTGCTTTTGCTTTTGCTTTTGCTTTATTCTTCGCTTTATTGTGCTTCTGTTCGTATTTACAACACCTGCCGCTGCGCTGAAGCTGCCGGCACTGCCGTCCCAACCTGATTGTTTCCGCCATCCATCTTTTCTACTTTTTTTTCTTCTTTGTCTTCCTTTTTGGCTTCTTTCCCAGACTTTGCCTCTCTAGCTATTTTTTGATAGTCCGGCATACCACCCCCCGCGTTTACAGTCGCCTCTAGACGAGTATTCTCGACTTTGCCTTCATCGTTTGTCAGCGATGGACCAACTTTCGGTTCTATCAGCTCATCGTCTTTTATCTCTTTGATCTCTTTTATCTCACTTTTCCTGTCGTTTTTTAACAACGCTGTTTTTTTGTCTTTGCTGCCTTCGCCATCGCTGTCTTCATCATTGTCTCCATTATCTTGATTCTTCTCGTCCTCTATTTCGTCACCATCATCTGCTGCATTCTCCAACAAACCCTTATCGTCTTTAAAACGCGCACTGCTGGCAGGATCATAGAGCGGCCCTTCCGCCTGTCTCTCCGCCTTTTTGTACAACGATTTTACCGTCGGCCCGAAAGGATCATCCGCTTCGCTGGCATACACCTTCCGTAGGTGAGCATTGCGACGATTGAGTAGATCCTGAGTATTCTCAGCAACTCCCTTTTCATACGGCGTCAAAATACGCGGGGTGAGAAAAAAGAGAATGTTCGCTTTTTCAGTACTTCTGCTACGACTTTTAAAAAGCCATCCTAGTACTGGAATATCCCCCAACAGTGGAACCTTCTGCTCAGTCTCAACATTCTTATCCCTCATTAAACCACCCATAGCGATGGTATCCTTGTCTCTAACAATAACCGTAGTAATGGCCGACCTGATGTTA
>JADGBS010000096.1:10013-13426 GCA_015231325.1 Oligoflexia bacterium
AGTATTAAAGATATACTCTTATCTTTTACACTGGTGGTACTAACACCTCCTGTGGCGACTTCCCTTGTCTGAACAGGCACCGTCTCCCCTGATTCAAATATTGCCTCCTCGTTATCCAACGCTAAAATTTGCGGTGTCGCCAAAACGTTAGTATTAGAATCCTTAGCAAGCGCAGTAATCAATCCGTTAACCGAATTTACTTTATATTTGGCAGTACCATTACCCGCAGGAATTTCCACCTCTCGCCCCATTCCTAATCCATAAAAAATCCCTGAGAGATTAGTTATGTTGCCAGTAATCAAGTTCATCAGCTGCTGACTTGAGGCAGGATCTGCGCCGGTACTATATCGTTCAGCATTTCCACGACCATAGGCACCAGCGAGAGTAACTCCAAACTGAGTCCCAGAAGTTACACTGGCCTCCATCACCAATCCCTCAACATAAACCTGATCACGAGCAATATCCAATTTGCCAATAATCTTCTTGATAGTCAAATAATCGGTTGGCGAGGCCATAACAACCAGGGCGTTATTTGCTTTATCGGCAGTAATCTTCACCGCCGAAGAAAACAGCGGCGCCGCCTCACCGGGAGGACGTGGTCCAAAACGATTTATGGCCGCCCCGGGAGTACCTGCTGAAGAAACCAGTGAATTGAGTGTCTTCGCCAACGTTTCTGCATCGCCGTAGTGCAGGTATCGAACATGAATTTGCCCACTTCCCTTAGAAACCCCTCCCACATCTAATTTTTTTATTAACTCACGCAATTGCCTTGCCCCTTCGGCAGTGGCCATCGCGATAATCGAGTTAGTACGCGGTTCTGCGATTAACTTACTGACAACGTATGCCTGCGGTCGCATCCCGCCCCCCATGTCGCCACCTTGAAAACGCGCAGACCCCTGCCCACCACGAATAATTTTCTCTAACAACGCTGCAATTTCCGGCGCTGAAGAATTTTTCACCTTTATGATTTGCAAAGTTTCTTCATATCCGGGCACATCCAAAAATTTAATCATCTTGACCAAGCGGTTGACGATGGAACCAGTATCTTTCAAAATAATGGTATTGGTCTGGCGAATCTCAGTAATTGCACCGAACTGGGACGTAAACTGTCTAAAGTTACGTATGATCTCCGAAGTAGTAACATTTTTCAGCGTCATTATACGTATAACGAAATTTTCGGTATTGGGAGTGTAATTTCCCATATAAATTTTAGGCGGACTATTTCTGATGTTTCTGATTTGCACAATCTTATAGAAGGCGCCACTCTTAACCAAAGTATAATTGTGAATATTAAGGGCAGTTAAATACGCCTTCCAGGCATCTCCAATAGTCAACGGAGTAGGAGCGGAAATTGAAATTTTACCTTTGATGTCTTTTTCATAGATCAAATTAATCCCGGTTAATTTTTGCATGTACTTCGTTAATTGCAACAAATCAATATCGGGAAAATCGAAATTCGGTAAAACCTCCGGACCAAAAGCTGTCTCAGGATTCAAATTCACATATTTATCTTTATCCTTGTTGTTTTTATCAGCTGCACCTATACGACCACCGCTACCAGTACGACCAGTACCAAATCCCCCACTCCCGATCCCGCTGCCGCCGCTACCACTTCCGACAATACCAGTCCCTCTACCCAAAATATCTCGACCACCGTCGTCATCTTCGCTATCAAAATCAGCAGCAGCGCCAATATCAGTACCATTACCACCAGTTCCAGGTCCACCAGCTCCAGTAAAATCATCCAATCCAGCTTTAGCTCCACCAGCGCCTACAGGTGCATCATCATCATCGGTGGGCAATTTATCCACTTTATATTTATACTTTGCACCTTCAGAAGCCGCTGATGGCATTGAGGGCATTGCAAAATCGGAAGCAGCGGCGGCAGCCGCTGAATTGGCCGGAACGGCAGGAGCAATGTCAGGCCTGTTAAAAGAAGTTTTGCTACCATACTTTTTGAACTGCGCAAAACTAGTTTCGCTAGCTATGAGTGTGACCAACGTCAGCACTAACAGCGCCAGCACCACTTTCTTGATCTCAATCAATTTTGGCCTAATCAATTTTAGCTTAATCAATTTACTCTCTCTCATATTTTCCTAAATGATAATAATATTATTATTTAGTTAAGCTATAATCCAACGTTCGTTCGTTTCCATCTTCTTTGGACAGAGTCAGTTGTAACTTATCAATGCTCTGAAGATTTGCGAACAAGTTCATCACTTCGTTTAACCCAGAAATTTTCTTTCCATTTATTTTCACGATCTTATCATTTTCTTCTATCCCCAAATAAGAATATATACTCCCTGGAGCAATTTCAGTGATCTTGAAAGACAACGTCCCATCAGGATTAGGTACTTGGATTGCTTTCGCCTGTGACAAAACACTTTCTATATCCCGCAACTTTTCATTAACTAACTTTTTCGATAGAAAAAATTTGTCTCCCTCATTACTGATTCCATCCACTTTTGCCTTCAGTAGTTTTTGTCCTTCCTCCGGAGAGAGCACAGTAAAGTCTTTACTTTTGCCCCAACTCATATCCTGACTAGAAACATATTCGCATTGCCCGGTTTGCAAATTTTTTAAAATAATTTTCAACCGTTCAATTTTCCCAATAGTCGCAATCCCTGAAATCTTGTCCCCTTCGCGCAGACTGCGCACCTCATTATTATCCACCTGCACAGCGGCCAAAGATTTAATAGGATTCTGTAGCACTATTGTTCCAAGTACTTTCAACGTGAGTCCCGATGGCACATCTGCGGCCGTACAAACCACATTATCGTCCTCCAATAATTTTGCCTTTTGGCCATCATCATTAACTAATTTCGCATGGAATAAATTACCCATGCGCACTGCTTCTGTGCCCTGAATAACCTCCTCATCAGAAGTTACAGAAACCAACATTCCGCCAAATGGTGGTGGTTGCTCCAATGGCGTAGTCAAAATCATCGCTACTATTTTTCCCACAAAATACGCAATAGTGGCACCGAGGAATAGCATGTAAAAAGCATGGATTTTTCCCCTATACCTAACCGAAAAAATGTTCTTGTTCAACTTCCTTAATGGCGGTCCGAGCTTTGTAAGCTCTCTCAAACCCCAATCACAAACTGTAAGAACTTTCTTCTTCAAAGACAACTCTGAAGATGAAGATACTGATGTTGCTGAAGTTGACGCTGATGCTGACGCTGACGGAAGATCACGCCTAAAACGGGCAGGCAAAATTTTCCACAACAGTCCACCCAACAATCGAAATTGTGCCCACAAAAATGCTCTTACTCTCTCTAGTTTCTCTTTAAATTTTTCTAACATGTATATTTTTATTTTTTCACCCAATTGAAATAAGTCTTTCTGTTATTTAGGTGTCACCAGTAATTTTTCGATTATGTATGGTTTAAAAATAAAATTAACAGTTTTAA
>JADGBS010000097.1:0-2297 GCA_015231325.1 Oligoflexia bacterium
TAAATTTATTGAAAGTGTGCAGAGGCAAGACAACTAATGTATCTTTTTCTAATTACGCTTCTCCGACAGGAACCACGCTAATTTTATTTTCGTTCTCACTGCCAAGTGCAGCAAATGCCATTAAATTCAGAAAGAATAAAATTATTGTAGTCACAGTTATTACTAGAGTTACTGTTGTTACTTTTAAAATTTTGATTTGTTCTTTTGTTTTCATTCTTTTTTTCTTTTGTGTCCTAGGGTATTATCGTTTTAACTTGTATGGTATTCTAGCGTAGCATTATACACAGTATTAGTACTATATATTTAATACTATATGTTTAAATATGTTTAATTTTGAAATCTACGAGAGAGTTCTTAGTAAGTCAACCGTGATTTTGACCGAAATAATAATTTTAAATAATTTCATTGATGGAGAAATGGATGCTAATTGATTTTTATAAATATTCTGTAAATGGTAATGATTTTGTTTTAATTGATAATCGCAGGAAATTTTTTGATTTCTTTTCAGAAGTGGCAATAATAAATGCCAGGGAAGAATGTAATTTAAGCATAAAAAAAATCTGTGATCGAAGGATGGGCGTAGGTGCTGACGGAGTGATCTTTTTAGGAACGGAAGATCCGCAAACAGATTTTACTATGACCTATTTCAATGCCGATGGTGGAATGGCATCAATGTGCGGAAATGGAGCGAGGGCTACTATCTAATTACACTTGATGGACAACTTGAGGAACCAAAGGATAAAGGTTCTAAAACTAGCGTATCTAAAACCAACATAAAAGATGCCGCTAAAGATGCGAAGGGAAAGGCCAGAGAAAAAGAAATAACAACAGTACGGGTCAGCATCACTGCTTATGATATCCGTAAAAACTCCATGCTCTACCAAAATCAGATTTTGCTTAATACTGATAACTTACGTGAGGAGGGGCACAGGGTCTCTCATGAAATCTTTCGCCAAATCACGGGGAAAGAATCAATTTTTACTTCTAAAATTTATTTTGTATCCGATCGCGAAAGTGACTGGGTAAAAAAAAATATAATAAAAGAGCTATATTTCATGGATTTTGATGGTTTCAACATAGTTAAAGTGACTAACCATCGAGGGATAGTTATCTCACCATCGATATCTACCGGGCAACAACTGGCAGTCTATAGTCTGATTCGTGACAATAAGGGTCGTAAACGCAACAATGACTTGTATTTATTGAATATGAAAACCAAAGTATCCGAGATGATCTCATCACGAGAGGGAATTAACTCTGGTGCTATATTCACCGCTGACAACGACAAAATTATTCTTACCCTGACTGATGGAGATAATACCGACATTTTCTGGATGGATATAAAAACCAAAGAAACAAAAAAAATCACTGACCATCCAAGTGTAGATGTTGACCCTGACATCTCACCTGATGGTAACACATTGGCGTTCGTCTCCGGGCGACCAGGAAAAGCGATGATCTATCTTGCCGATCCTCGTGGGGTTGAAAAAGATGTGCGCCGGTTAAGCTATGTAGGCGATCTGCATGCGACTCCCCGATTCTCTCCTCTGGGGCAAGAATTGGTACTTGTCTCCTGGATTGATAACGCTTTTGACATTTATCGCATAGATACCCAAGGAAACAACATCGTGCGTTTAACTAAAGATTTCGGTTCAAATGAGGCCCCTTCATTTTCGCCAGATGGAGAGTTTATTGTCTTTAGTTCGCAACGAACTATCTCTAGGCATTTCTCTGTAAAGAACCTCTATATTATGGATCGTGAAGGCGAAATTTTGGGTGCAATTACATCTAATTTGGGTAACTGCACAACTCCTCGCTGGGTACGATAAAGAACGGGAAGTTAGTTAGCATAAATGCTACGTACTAACAGAAATTCCTGAAAATATTCTGCAAAGTTTTCCACCCCAGGAGCGTCATATTTGCTCAATATCTTGGGAGGAGTCGGTCCTTGTAACAATTGACGCAATTCACTGATCGTCCCATCCACCAAAATAAATTTAGTCGCAGGATCACTCACTGCCTCGATCTGCACCTTCTCCCAGGCGGCAGGAGTAGGATAGTACACCTTGAAAAGCTCTCCGCCAGAGTCATACTTGCTAAAAAGAGGCGACAAACGCAGATAACGATTATACGCTCGCTCATTTCGTGCCAGTAATAACAGATTGGCCCCTAAACTCAGCGCCGACAATAGATACAACAATGTTTTTATGTGGGGAATCTCTTCATTGGCCCAAAAATATCCACCGTAACCAATAGAATTATAAGGTCGATAATCATAGTGATTATTTTTACTGAAC
>JADGBS010000097.1:2401-6867 GCA_015231325.1 Oligoflexia bacterium
CTCGTCTTCATGTATTCCACCATAGATATCTTCATAGTTCGCAATCAGTGAAAAAATGCCCTTATTAACCACGTCCCAACTCTGCAAATGATCAGCGAATGGATCACGTAAATCATCACTTGACGTGTAGATAAAAATTTTACTACGATAAACTGCACTACGATGAATCGTGCTACTACCTGCTTTCGCATCTAATAACAAGTCGCTAATTTTTGGAATTTTTTCATCCCTCCCGACAGTTTCCGTTGCTCCAATTGTGGCATCACCACTCTCCAAATCTTTGCGATAGAGATCGGCACTATAAAAATCCTCCACCACATGCAATCCACGTAACAAACCATTGCCACGTATTTGTAAATCCACTCCTGAAAAATTTCCAACACAATTGGCCACTAAGGATTCCTCCTCCCAAGTAAGTAACCCTTTTCCCCTGTAAAACAGTATTGGACCGCGATTAAAATAAATATTGGCCACTAAAAGATTTTCTAATAAATAGTCACGATCTTCACTCGATTCGCTATAGATGGAGATGCTGCCAATTTTTTCTAGGGCATTCAATAAAAATACTGCCTCTTGCAAATTTTGCTGAGAATAACCAACTATATATATGGGGAATGAAGCAGGTTGAGATGTGAAAGACAACGCTAGTGGCATCTCTCGCAAATATTTACTATTATGGATTGCTTGTCGGTAAGGTAGTTCAATCAACAGTGGTGCCGCCCCCGCGCCGTGCTTTGCACCCGGATGATCTAACCATATTTTTCCTCCTAGGCGCAATGCCTCTTCTTTTGCCCAAACCATTTCCCCATTAGACTGCAGCTCTAATAATGTCGAATCGTTAAAATATGCCTCACGAAAACGCTGTATAAAGAAGTCTTTAACCGATTCATCGACGACAATCAGAAAAAATGGTAAACTACTGCGTTGACGAAAGCGATTGTGAACTAGCGATGTGAAAACACAAGCATCGATATCAGCACTAGCGGTTACTAGCAAAGATCCACGTAATGCCTGATCGCCATACCCTTCAAATATCGTTCTAGAAGGAATCAACCTTTCATTAAATGACGTAAAAACTAGATTGCACCCATTTACTTTATGTGCCAACGCTTTTACTTTCACATCTTGATCTGCCAAATGAAATACCACCGCGGATCGGGCAAAAACTAGAGACAGATTTTCAGCATCCAAAATCGCATGTGGAACCAATATTGTTTTAGGTACACCTGCCTGGTATAAAAATTTTAATATATCCGTCAACAGATGCAGATATTCGGAATTATCATGGGATGCGTCACCGGATGCGTCACCAACGAAATAAGTCCACAAGACGGCATTACCTGCCACCAGAGACGCGGCCATAATCGTCAATGCCCGTTCCAAGGTTAATAGCGATGGAGCATGATCCACTATAGTGACTACTCCCCTGGGGTGCAATTGCTCACTACGTTGTCCGGCCCGCTGATGAAGCTTAATTTCTTCAGCAGCATAGTAATTCCATAGATTGATGACATTATCGAGATAATTACCAGCGGATGTTCTGGCCCGATATGCCAAAACTCTCTCACTGGCCGCCAATAACATCGACACGCGAACAATCGGTCGCAATTCCCCCCAACGAGTCTCATGATATGCATTTTCTAATAGACGTATCGACTCATCCCAACTGCTCCCTGCTACTATTGTCTTAATCTCCTCAATTTCCTTATTTTCCTCAACTTCCTTAATTGCCTTACTAGCAAGCGTCATTCCAACCGAGGTCAAGGCGGGGGTAACCTTAGAAAATTCCGAAGAGAGTGTAACCTCTCCTTTTTCTCGTCGTAATTTTCCTTGGGCCCTTTTTTCCAATAGCGATGCCCAGGGAAAAATATTATCTTTAAAACCGCTAAGCAGTCCCTCCCCTAGATAGATGTGTTGCCTGCGAAGAATATTTAAAAAACCTGCTTGTGAAGAATTTTCTAAAATTATTCGTACTAAATAACCGATACCGCTTAAGAGATCACCTATCGGCAAATAATCACGCACCGCCCAATCCATTTGCGCTAAACCCTGGGAGAGTGAGGCACAACTCATGTGTAGGCATTGGTGTTCTATCATTGGAATAACTCGCGCCCGCGCACCTGTCTCTCTTCTGATCAACATCTCCCGTAAATTTTCAGCTAATACGTGATCGCAAAAATTATGAGAAGCAAGACAAAGTTGTAAATGCTGAGGATGATCTAGAATTAAATAGACCAACAGCCGGTATTGCAGGTCTGTCTCCTCTTTATTCAAAAATACTACTGTATTATTAGTACATCTTTCTGCATCTCTATTTTCACTATCCCAGTAGGCCCCTTTTACCAAACGCACTGGCATACGAGCACCGCGCTCTATAGCAAAGGCCAACACTTCTTGAAAATACCAATAAGCATCCTTGAGGTATGCCTGAATTGCTATTCCTACATCATTATAACCATGCAACTCTGGGTTTTCTCTTAAGACCTTTTTCAAAACAGCAAATGTGTAATCGCGATAATCATATGACTCAGCATCAATATTGATCGCTACCTCATGCCCTTTGGCAGTCAGCAAAATTTTTTTCAATCTTCCAGCGACCTCTCCGACAAAATCTTCAAAAAAATTATCTCGCTGAGCAGTAAACGCTACATCAACAAATCGTGCGCTCGGGTAAAGCGCCGATAACTTCACTGATACATTTGCACGTAACAAACCAGCTTCATTTCTACTCCCAGTATTGCTCCCAGAACCCTTGCCTTGTCCCTCTTGCCCCATTAGCTGCTGCAAAAATTTCTGTCCAAAATTTTGAATTAATGCGATGACCCCTTCAGTATACTGATCGGCATCCTTTGTAGTTAACGCCTCTTCTCCTAAAAGATCGACACTGGCATCTCTACCGCTGCTCAATAGGCCATCCAATGTTTCTTGTGTCTTAGCAAAACTTTCTCCTGCAATAAACCTTTTGACAAAAAAACGTACTCCGCGGTGAAACAGAGCAAAAAACCATGGAGAAGGGAAAAAACAGACACTCCATCTAACAAATTGTACCCAAAAAAACCACAGCAATGACCGGTTCTGTTCTTTTCTTAAATCTTGGGCCAGTACCCCCATTTCTTCCACAAATAGACGCTTAACCTCTTGATGATCGGTCTGACGATCAGTACCGCGTATGCCATCACTTGTGCGATACAACTTCGCAAATGTAGATAGGAAACTCAGCAGATGAAGACGAAAACTCGGATAAGTAACCAGCAGAGATAAGATCCAATCGCTAATTCTCTCTGCGACAGTCGTTCGATATCCAGCTACATACTTATTTAACCGTAACAAATCTTTTTTTATCATCCCCAAAAGTTGATCTATCTGCATATCCTCCCACAATTGGGGCAACCCAGAGAGAAGAATCACGCTTTCGAGTGCACAAGGAAATCCCTTAAGCGGCAGGGAAGTAACCTTCTCTACTTTATTTTTAAAAAGATGCAAATTAGTACCTATGCCACGCCAATTATCGCCATCCAAGGTTCTAATTTCTTTTAGTAGTAACAATTCTCGACGTAGATATAATGAAAATACCACTATCTCTCTCTCGGAATAAAAAACCGCCACTGTACAAGGAATGGTGTTCAAATTTTGTTGACAACGAAAGGAGGTTCTGCGCAAAAAATTACTCAGTATTAAATTATTAAGGATTGTAACTATCTCCGGTCTAACTCTGCTGCCCTCCTCTCCCTCAGCGATTAAACACTGTTTATACTCCTCAGGATAGTAGAGCGTAAAAGTCGAAAACGATTCTTCACCCGCGCTAGCGGCCGTGCTAGCGGCCGTGCCCAAATTCGGAGTTTGCACTACAAAAACCTGAGAAAACAATTTTGGAAGATCAAAATGTAACATCTCCAACCTCACTAAAAAACACTAGACCCTACTGATCAATTCACCTCAACCATTTGACTCATAACCTAATTAAAATTACAATTTAATTATAAACATTTATTATGAAAATCAAAGATTCCCATAACAAACGGGGTACAACCATTCTAGGAAACACCCCGTTTGTAGACATAAAAATTTTCTTCACTGCTAGACTGGCAAAAGCATGCCGTCTACCATTCTCTTATCACCTTCTGACCTACCTTTTTTTATCCTATTCCATAAACGGCCATGGAAATTACACGCTTAGTGACCTAGAAATCCTCGGAGAAGAGAAAAACTACCTAGAATTTTTTCAACATGCTCAAGACCTCCGCCCCGTGGAGAGAGGACAACGCTGGAAGGAGTTGGTAGAGCAAATGGCCCTTAGCTATACCTATGAACAATTGAAAAGATCTGCCGTGGACGATCAAACCATCGCGCTGATGGACAAATTAATTGATTGGCCCGTGCTCAATAATAATCTCTTTTTCAAAAGGAGTAGAGCGAAATTGGGGCTAAGATAGTCGCAAAAATGTCTTAGCAGTGCGCAAGATGAG
>JADGBS010000097.1:7035-13363 GCA_015231325.1 Oligoflexia bacterium
TGAAAGCGCAGTGAACAGTGAAATCTCTTCTCTACTGTGTAACGACGCATTAGTAAAAAGTCATCTATTAAAACATCTTTATAACCTGGCACAAACCGAAGAAAATCAAAAAAAGTTTCGCGAAGCAGTTTTTAAGCAAGTGAATATCGACTGCTTATTAGTAATAAAGAATGATATAAAGGAGATCATTTACCGCGGTCTCTCGCCAGCTTCTGAACAAAGCTTCGCTTATCGGCTACTTACCAGTTTTGATGAAATATCAAAAGAAGAAAATGAATTATTACTGACGCTACACCTACTTGGCGGACCGATAAACGATGGAGTTTTTAATTTATCTTGGAATAACCTTCGACAGCTGGGACAAAACCACAGAAAAAGAGAAAAGGTATTTATCTCAATAAAAAAATTGAATGCCCTCCCTGGAAAAATTTTTGCTACTCTAAATCAGCAAAGAAAAAATGTAATACTGGAGCACATCTACAACAATTTTCCAGAATATTTAGAATTTTATGCACAAACCTGCATCAACTATCTGTCTGGGGAAGGACGCTTTCCCGACGGCAACCCCACGCCCAATTGCAAAGAATTTTTCGACAGCGCCATCAACCAAAAAAAACCCTGGCCCCAAAATTACCTGAAAGATAAGTACAGATATATAAAAAATAAAAACACTTCTTGAGAATAAGAGCGCTTCCTGAAATAAGATAAAACCATTTTTATGATCTCACATTTTCCAAGAAGCGTCTGTAAGTCAGAGCAAACAGTAATAACGCAAAAGAGTTTATTCCAAATTTCTCGAAACCAACTTCGTCATTTCAAACATGCTGACACTCTTCAGCCCACCAAAAACTTCTTTCAATTTGTCATCAGCATTAATCTGTTGTCTGTTTTTTTGATCTTGCAGACCGTTCTTCTTAATGTATGCCCATATCTTTTTCACAACTTCTGTCCTAGGCATAGGGCCAGCTCCCACGACTGCTGCCAATGCCGGGGAAGGAGTCAACGGCCGCATAAAGGCCGCATTAGGCTTACGTTTTGTTTTCTCTTTCGCGACTTTTCTAGTCTTAACTTTCTTCACCTCTTTTGCCACTTTTTTAAGAACGGCCTTCTTCGGTGACTTTTTCTCAACTTTCTTTGCTGGCTTCGCTACTTTCTTCTTAACTACTGCTTTCGCCTTTTTCTTTACTACCATAAAAACCTCCTGATTAGACCTTTGTAATTACGGTCCTCTGTTTTTTTAAAATATTAACAAATTTTACCAATGAGTCTAGTAATAAAAATAATATTTTTATTAATTTTTTTAGACGTACGTCCTAAAAACATTAGAATTACCTCTATCAACCTAATAACTACCTCGAATAACCTCGAAAGTAACTTTTTTCTCGAAGAAAAATTACGACAAGTTAGCAGAATGCACCACTACCTGAGGATAAGGAATGTTCCATCCATGCTTGCAACATGATGTAAGAATTATAGAATTAACCTCGGAGGAGAGAATTCCTCTGAAAACGGCCCCATTTTCCGCAACAGAAACTCTGATTGCTAACTCCAAAGCATTATTTCCTGGATTAATAAAAATTACCTGAACTTTACTGATCAAGTTCTCTGTCTCTGAATTATTTCCTTGATTGCATTTGTACTGTGTGAAAATTTTTAAAGAAGCGGTGATTTCTTCCTCTAGAATCTGTTGAATTTTTCCTGAAACAATCTCTGCTTGTAGAGAATAGGAAAGGGCCAAGGTAACACTTATAACGTAACCGTGAGAGTAGTTTTTGGGGTTTTGCGCCAAAAAGTCACCAACTCGATAATATTTTTTACAGAGGCCATCTAGTTGTAACACCACCTGTTCTGGAGTTTGTAAAACCACCTCGCCATAACTTCCGTCAGATAAATCAACCCAATCACCCCGCTTACAAGGAAACCACTCCTCTCCCGCTACAATCCTTCGTGAATAAAGATGAAGTAGATCTTGAGCGCGTACTCTCACCGCCCCCCCCTCTAATGCAGGATTCACCAAAGTAGTGTGCGGACCTAATGTATCTACTCTCCAAGAAATTCCATTCCAAACGACTCGTTCATCCTCTCTGACGCTGCCTAAATTCAACAACAACTTTCCTTCAACTATAAACTTAGGCATCAACTGTTTCAACGACCACAATATTGAGAGTAAAACCAACATAAAAAAGGTCAATAACACCCAGTCGTTCAAAACATACAGACAGAAGAGCAAGGTGCAAAAGGAGAGAACTGCAACCAAGAGATTATAAAGTAGTGCAAACGGCCTTTTTAACCATTTTAATTCTTCTTTTCTATTAAACCACTCTTCGGGATGCAACCACCGACGCAAACGCAGCAACAAAATAAAAACCAAAGCAAACCCTAGGATGCTAAGCATTAAATGCTGCCCTCTACGACTGAAGAATTGACTGGTAAGTTCCCCCATCACTACCACTAGAGACTTCTCCTGGCTTAACTCTAAATTCAATTTCCCCTTCAAATCAGCTAACCGTAGTTTCAACTCCTCCTGTTTATCCCATAAAAATTGCTGCAACTCTTGTAACTTAGTAACCAACTGCTTTTCCTGGGCATAGTTCAGCATCAATCCCTGCAAATTGCCTTTACCTTGATCTAATAAAAGAATTTTATTTTCCAATGTATCAATTTCTCGACGCAGCCCCTCAATTTTTCGCGGTCGCTTACTAACTCGTTGTAGAGCATCCAAAACAGGAACAACTAAATCTTGCAACTCATTTATAACGTCACGTTTGTTACCTACAGACTCACTGACCTGTTGTGCATCTTCCCATGGAATTCCTGCGGCCAATTCCATCAGCCTGCCCTCAGTCATTCGCATCCTTTTTCTCAGATCAAAAAGTTCTTGAGTCAATTCCTGTTTCAATCCTGGGTCAACGGACTCTCGCATTTCTTGTTCTTTTTTCTGTAAATTTTTCTTCACCCAATCCAAGTTTCTAGTCACCAATTCTAGATCATCCTTGAGGGGAATGGCCTGGGCATTTGTTGTGGGGAGGACAGTAATAGGAGGGGCAGCAAAGGAATGTTGTGAATATTCTAATGAAGATAGAAAGAAGACCAAAAACAAAAACAATAAAACAATTTTGTGCTTAATTTTATTTGTAAGCATTTCTCCCCCTTGCATTATCCTTGCATTATCCTTGCATTATGTTACTAACATCGATATTATGCTCTACATGTACCATTTTCAGTCTAGCGCTTTTTTGGTTATAATACTGGCCCTATTAATAGAAAACGTCTTCGCTGTCGACACTGCTGATCAGAAAAAATTAATCAAAAGCGCCATCAAAGAATACGACCGGCAAAAAGCTAGCTCTACTAGCTCAAGCAGCGCTACAGGTACTGCTAGGGGCACTGCAGCAGGTAGTGCCAGCAGTACCGCTGCAGGATTTCGTTACCGCAATCCTGAAAGTGCGGGTGATGCTCCCATGTCGATAGGGGGAAGTGCAGATCTGGGTAAAATCGAAGATCCAAGCGAAATAGGGTATGACTTTAGTGGTATTGAGGGAAGCGGTCGTAAGATGAAAGAAAATGAGTATCAACCACAAAAAGCAGAGAGATTGGAAGATACTTATTTACAAACCAACTGGGATCAACAAGATCATAGCGACTGGAAGCAGTTTAACGCCAACGAGAATGTGAAAGAAAATTCAAGAGGGCAGACCCAGGTTGAAGAATATTCAACTCCGAAAGACTTCTAATTCTAAGAACAACTTCTAAATCGCACGGTCTAACTCACTTTGCAGTGCCTGTAGGCCATCTTTTTTGACCTGCTCATGCAAAGAATTACCCTGAGCATCCATAGTCACTACCACTGGAAAATCCTCGATGGTGAGCTCCCACATGGCCTCAGGCGAACCAAACTCCATTAGATAAACGTTAGGAACAGCAGTGATCTTTGCTGCTAGTACTTGTGCTGCTCCACCAACCGCATGAAAGTAGACACATCCAAATTGGCGACATGCTTCTAACGTTTTGGGGCCCATTCCCCCTTTTCCAATAACCCCGACGATCCCATGCTCCTTGATAATTGTGGCCTGATAAGGTTCTTCGCGTGCTGAGGTAGTCGGCCCAGCGGCCTTAACCTGGTAGACGCCACTAGCATCCTTTATGATTACTGGGCCACAATGGTAGAGCATTTGTTGCTGCAACGATATTGGAGATTTACCTCCTTCATACAAGTACCTATGGACCGCGTCGCGTGCTGTAAAAATTTTTCCTGAGATTAGCAACATATCGCCGACTACTAATTTACGAATTACTTCTCGATCGTAGGGATAAAGTAACTTCTGAATATTGACATTACTACTGGGATTACTCTTATTCATAAACATCCCTCTTTTTTTGACTTAGAGTTATTAGAGTTATTAGCGTTATATAACCATTCTGATATCTCAAAACGTTTCTCAGTCTCGTTCCATCGCAAACGTATTCCCTGTCGACGATACGCCCAACACATGTAAGACACACTAACAAAGTAGGAAGCAGGCAAACGATTCAAACAACCAATCTTGCATCCAAAAAGAGTACTTTTACCACCAAATCCCATTGGACCGATTTTTAAACGGTTAGCAGTATTGCAAATCTCTTCTTCCAATTTTTGCAACTCTGGATTGGGATTAAGGTCATCGACCCTTCGTAAGAACTGTCGCTTGGATTCAACGTAACCCGCACCACGATCGCCGCCAATGCAGACCCCAAGAAATCCTGGACTACAACCTTTCCCTTGTGCCTGGACTATTGCCTCCAACAGCACTCTGCGTACGCCCCGCAAATCACGACCAGCACCTAGCCCAGTATCTGGCAAAGAGTATTGCACTCCAACATTTTCACAGCCACCACCTTTTAAAATTAAACGCACCTCCAATGATGCTTCTTCTTGCCCACTCTCCTGGTAGTGAATAGAAGGATGGCCTGGCCCGATATTTAGTCCAGCATTTTTACCACTCAAGGAATCAACAGAATTTTGCCGTAGATAACCTTGTTCTGTAGCGCGCATTACGGCGGACTCAATCGCGATAGTAAGGTCAGTACAACCCATTCCAGTTTTAGCAGTAAAATGCTTGGGGTAATCGATAAAAAAAAGTAGCGTTCCGGTATCCTGACAAAGGGGTGCCTTCAACTCTTTGGCAATTTTAATGTTCTCTTCAATCACCTCTAACGCCCAACGCGCCTTACTTCCCTCTTCCTCCGAAGGCCGAAGGCCTGATATCACACTCTCCACGTCAGGGGGAATAACCGAAGAGGTATTTTTGATCAACTCGAGCAATGAACTGGACAAAGAAACGGACAGATCGTTATTCATGATTAACTCCCATGATCACTACACAATCATTAATTTCGTTGTAAATTACAGCGTAGCATTCTATCCCCAATCAGGCATTTATCACTCTCAATAATTTTATTGATAATAAACAGCAACCGAATATTAAAGGATGATGCAATAAATAGATTATTAAAGAATGACGACCACAAAAGAGCACAGACCTAACAACTGCCCTCCCAATAGTGCCTGGAATAAAAAAGTGCTTAACCATATGCTCGGCCAGATGCTTACCAATCGCCCCACTCCAAATTCCCAACAAAACAACACTAAACCAGGGGTAGATCGGTTCATAATCAAGCGACGGCCCTAACAATCTCACCGATGGAATTGCATCGTAAGGTAACATATCGGTAAAATAGCTAACCTCGATAACTGCTGCAAAAATCAGAGGAACCCAAGATGCCCATGCGCCCCAAGGGATAATCAACAAAGAAGGGATTGCCAACAAAGTAGCAAATGCAGTGCAGAATACCAAAGTATACCCAGCGATCAGGAAAAAGCTTATATGTAACCAGTGAAATCAACAGAGCACAGAGGGTCAACTTTAGCCAACGCAGGAAAAATTTTTTTTGTATATTTTTTTGCCTACGCACAGGATCTGCGTAGGCAATAAACAGTGAAATTCCAGAACAATATAAAAACAAAAAGACGATTAGGTAGGGCAGAGAAAACCAAAAAAAATTTTTATAAAGAGGAATATCTAATAATCGCCAATAATTGAGGTTGTAGGCAAGGTGGTAAAAAATCATTAGAACCACTGCCACCCCTCGCAGGAAGTCCAGAAGCAACAGCCGCGATTCAGATTCACAGCTCTTCACTATTCGTATTCGATCTCCACAGTTCACTCTTGTCCTACCGCTTACTGCTTCTCGGCGTACTATTCTGTTGTAATAAGTCGCTCAAAATAAAAACCGCTTCTTCAATATAGGGATTTCGCCTGATAGCATCCAACCAATCGTTCTCACCCTC
>JADGBS010000098.1 GCA_015231325.1 Oligoflexia bacterium
CATCAAACCTAAATCGTAGGCGATAAACGTAATTTTTTTTTGTTAAAGTACCTTTTTTCTTTCCGTACGTTGTCCACCGACATCATACATATTAAAAACTTGTTCCCCTCAAACTAACTCAAAATGATATTTGCGTTTATTCATAGATACGATCCCAGCTTGATTAACTTTTTCGACAACATTTTTAAGCGCGCTCATTGCCTTCAGATCTGCGCCATTAGCAACCAGAGTAACCCTCCTTGTTTCATTGTTCTCGTTTACAGTTCCATTTAAATGGATAATTCTTTCCACAAATGGCTCATAATCCATTTCTACTTCGTTTAAATATTGTCTTAAAAAATAAGCATAGAGATGAATCAGTATCAACCTGAAGTATGTCATTATTTGATCCAGCTCCACATCCATTGTATATGTCTTGATATCTTTGTCTACCTTTTTCCACTTACATTTTAATTTTTCATACTTACTAATTTCTTTTATATGGCTTTGTCGTAACTTCACTTTTTCTTTCTGGTATTTATCTAAATTATCTTCTATGTTTTCAAGCAGATTCAATTTTTTCAATCTCCCAATTCTCTTCCCGTCTTTCGAAATTCTGATATGTTTTTTTGTTTTTATTATTTTTCTTGTGATAGCGTTAATGTTTTCATCTATGGTTTTCATTTTGTTGAAATAAGATCCTAAAATTGCCTTGAGAATGAAACATTTAACACGTTAAAAAATCGAGGTTTCAATTTAGAGCACAATTTTGGGCACGGAAACAAAAATCTGTCTACCAATTTTGCCATGTTGATGATGCTGGCATTTTTGGTTGATCAAACACAAGAGATGGCATGTCCCCTTTTTAAGAATGCCATTGTGGAAGCGAGGACAAGGACAGATTTTTGGAAGACATTACTTAGTCTCTATACTAGTTTTTTATTTGAAAATTGGTCCGAACTCTTAGTCGCAGTTAAAGCAAAACTAACTAATAAATTTATTGGCACAAAATTTTCTATTGATTACAGTTGATGCAAGTGAGTGTCTAAATGTGCTGAGCAAAATGGTTACTGTGTTTTTAACGTGTTTACCTTGAATTTTTTGTAACAACTATCAAGATTTTTCTTGCGGGTGTTTATTGTTATTTTAATCGGGGTTCGGAGATTTTGCGATCAAACAAATTACGCCGGGAATTGCTGGGCATATATAGTAGAGCATTGACTAATGATTATAACGCAATTAACATGCTCTACGTGATATCTCTCTTTTTTTTGTTGTGCAATTTTTGTTTTAATTAATGTATTATAGTAAGAGATATCAGCTGTAACTATTTGTAATCACTGGCGTTTTCTTATGTAAAATTCCGGACACCTGTGTATGGGGGTATGAGTGAAGGTGGATTTCATTGACTTAAGGTTGCAATATCTCGCAATACAAAACGAAATTGATACCGCACTTAAAAGCGTAATGACTGATTGCGCTTTTAGCGCAGGCAAGTATGTCAACGCCTTTGAAGAAAACTTTGCAAGGGCAGTTGGGGCCAAATATTGCGTGGGAGTTAATTCTGGAACATCGGCCCTTCATTCCGCGCTTCTTGGACTAGGTATTGGACTTGGTGATGAAGTTATCGTACCAACGAACACCTTTTTTGCAACGCCAGAGGCGGTCAGTCTTACAGGTGCTGTTCCAGTGTTTGTTGATTGCGAACCGGTTTATTATGGCATAGATTACAAAGCGATAGAAGACAAGATTAGTTCAAAGACCAAAGCAATTATTCCTGTCCATCTTTATGGAGAGTCAGCAGAATTGGCCCCAATCGTTGATATTGCTAAAAAAAATGACCTTCATCTAATCGAGGATTGTTCCCAATCACATCTAACCAAGTATGGGGAAAAAACGGTAGGCACATTCGGCATTATGGGGTGTTTTAGTTTTTATCCTGGAAAAAATTTAGGTGCCTATGGAGAAGCTGGCGCGGTAGTGACAAATGATGACCAGTTGTACCTTAAATTGATGGCCATGAGAGACCACGGTTCTTATGAAAAGTATCATCACGATTTTGTCGGGCATAATTATCGAATGGAGGGATTTCAAGGTGCTGTGCTCAATGTAAAACTTCCATATTTAAAAAAATGGACTGACATGCGTCAGCAAAATGCTGCCATCTATCGCAAACATCTGAATGGAATAGGAGAGATAACTCCTCCTAGTGCAAGAAAAAGTGATACCCATGTTTACCATCTTTACTCGGTTCTTGCGAAAAATAGAAATAAGTTAAGGCAATATCTTTTAGATAACAGTATCGCTACGGGAATTCACTATCCAATACCGTGTCATCTGCAAAAAGCATACTCTCACCTTGCCTACCAGTGTGGCTCATTTTCTTGCAGCGAAACGATTGCTGATGAACAACTATCCTTGCCAATGTACCCAGAACTTACAGAAAATCAAATTGAATACATTTGTGCGACTATTAAAAATTTCTATCAATCAAACTGAGATAAATCACCTATACCATTTGTGATTTGTCTGAATACAGGAGCTGAGATTGAATTACCATAGTTATAATCATTGTTTTGAGTCAATAGTTGAGAGATACTCACAAAGGATGTTTCATGATATCGATGCGCAAATTGTTTTAAACTCCAAAGAGTTTAAACATCGAGCGCATTGTATACAAGATCAAATATTAACTTTTACCAAAGGCAAACGTCGACAACTCATCGGAGTCACTATTGATGATTCGCTCTTGAATGTGATCTCTTATTTTGCAGTTATTCTGTCGGGTAATGTCTATGTCCCACTCTCGCAGTCATTGACTAACAATGAATTATTAAATCTTCTCAAACATAGCAATATAAGTGTCGTTATTACTGATAACCCTATAAATATTTCTACCTCCGTTCTCGATGTAGCTAAAATTGAAGTTCTTCAAGTAAATTGTGAACTCTTAAAAAAAAATACAAAAGATTTGTCTTTACTTGAATCCATCATTAATAAGAGTGGAGATTTAGATGATGAAATCGAGATATTTTTTACCTCTGGGACAACTGGTGCCCCAAAGGGAGTAGTACATTCGCAAAAGAGTCGTATATTGAATGCGGAAGAGGTTGGTAAGTTTCTGAAGTTTGGGTCTGAGGATAATCTGCTATCGTTTCTGCCGCTCACTCACACGGCCTCATGGACATATGTCATATCCCCTGGTTTTGTCTCTGGAAGCAACCTCTATTTGTCAAAAAAATTCAGCAAAAAAAATTTTTGGAATATTATTGAAAAATACCGGATCACATATGTTCAGGTTGTGCCTACCATATTGATGATGCTCTTGAATGATCCTGCTCAAGTAAGTAGTGAACAGACTAAATCCTTAAAATTTATTGGATGTGGTTCGGCACCGTTACCAATAGATGTTCTTGTAAAATTCGAAGAAGTATTTGGAGTTCGTGTAGTCAATTTGTACGGTCTTTCAGAAACGGGTCCTACCCACTATATCGCTCCAGATGATTCAAAAAAATATAACGCATCTTTAGGACTTCCGTTTGATCAATGTGAAGTTATTATTGTTGATAATCAAGATATAAAATGTGGTCCTTTAGAAAGCGGCGAAATACTTGTCAGCGGTCCTAATCTTATGAAAGGCTATTTTCTCAAAAACAATGGAGAGCGGTTGGAAGTCAGAAGCTCATTTGATTATCTTTATGATAAACGATGGTTTCGTACGGGAGATATCGGAGTACTGGATCATGAGGGGTATCTTTACCTTCGAGATAGGAAAAAAGATATTATTATAAAAGGTGGAGTTAATATTTATCCATCGGAGATAGATGACATCTTATTTAGACATCCAGGTGTTTTAGAAGCATGTACGATTGGGATAAATGATGGTATTTACGGAGAGGAAATTATCGCTTATGTTATTCCTAGAGATCACTTTTTTAAGGAGGAAGATATTTTTTCCTTTTGTAAGGAAAAAATTGAGTCTTTTAAGTGTCCTAAAAAAATTGTTTTTATTGACTCCATTCCTAAAGGTCCAACAGGAAAGATCTTAAGAAGGAAATTGTTGGAAAAATATCTAATAAATAATGAGTTAACATAGTACTGCACCTTAAAAACTTGATTTTTTAAGACTATTATTGATTTTGTAGTAATTTGTACCATTAACAACGTAGCTTTCAGTGATCAGATGTCATTTGTTGGCTGAATATCAGCTGATGCCTGGCTGACGATGACATCTGTAGGGCTGCTGACGGAGTCCACAGTATGATGAATACAACAACAGAGATGCTTGGATTATCAGGCGTAAATTTTAACAGTTTTTTTCCAAATATTGTTGCTTGTGGCACTAATCTTTCTATCAGCAAAGATGTTGTCTTCGGCAAAAATGTTAGAATAGGTAATAATGTTGTTATTTATAAATCGGTTTTTGGAGATAATGTTGTTATTGGCGATAATGTTGTTGTTGGAAGACCTCCAATACCCCCATTTCGTAAAAATGAATACAAGATGGGCGATCCAGTGGCTGCAGTGTTTGGAAGCAACATTGTTCTTGGAACTGGAACAATTATTTATGCTGGTGCTACTATTGGGAATAATTTTTACGCTGCAGATAGTGTGATCATCAGAGAAGACACTATAATTGGAGATTTTGTTTCCATAGGTAAACAGGGAGTTATTGAGCACCATTGTAAACTTGGAAATAAAATAAAGATTCAAACAGGTGCACTACTCGGAGAATTTATGGAGATTGAGGATTATGCTTTTATTGGTCCTAAGGTTGTGGCAGCTTGTGATAAGTTTATGGACCGAACGCCCGGAAATAAATTTACTCCTCCCAGAATCAAGTTTGGTGCAAGGATTGGAGCGTTGGTTGTATTAAATCCCGGTGTCACAGTTGGCAAAGAGGCACTAGTTGCCTCCGGTGCAGTTGTTACCAAAGATGTCCCTGATTTCAAAATTGTGATGGGAGTTCCTGCAAAAATTGTTCAAGATGTTCCTGAAGAGCAATTAATATCAAATTTGGAAAGTTTTTAGATGCGTAAAATATTCGATTCTGCAAAGAAAATTATCTTACAAACTGATGAATTTTTTTATGGTAAGGCAAATTTCGACTACAGTTTTCAAAAAATTGATCGCGAAACAATTACTTCCTTAGATGTAAAAATTGAAGAGTACCTGAAAGATAAGCTGAGTATTCTTACACCACATGCCGCATTTTGGGGAGAAGAGAAGGGAATGCCATCAGGAGAGAGTGAAGAACTCTGGGTTATTGACCCAATTGATAGCACTAATAATTTTATACTGGAAATTCCTTTTTTTTCGGTGAGTGTTGCCTACTGTATCAATAGAGTGCCTACTATTGGTATTTGTTTTTTTCCAAAATTGAAGACCCTCCTTTTTGCAATAAAAGGGGAGGGGGCATATCGGAACGCGGACAGAATAAAAGTTTCGTCGAAGCAAAAATTGTCTGACTCATTACTTTTGTATGACAATCAATTCTATAAGAGTGAACTGGTATTTGAAAATTTAAAAAAGGTCGTTAATAGTTTTTTTACGGTAAGAATTAGCGGCTGCGCTTCTTTTGATATTTGTGCTATCGCCTGCGGTCAGGCAGAAGTTAGAATATTTAATCAGACTAAAGTTATGGACTTTATTCCTGGCGGCCTTATCTTGGAAGAGGCAGGAGGAATAGTGAGTGATTTTCATGGAAAATCGCCTGCTTTTGATCAGCAACAGATTATTTGCTCAAATGGTTTTCTCCATGCCGATATTATAGATTGCTTGAATGGGGTGCCCCGATGATCCGACCAATAATAGGGATCACCATGGGTGACCCTGCAGGTATTGGACCTGAAATTATTGTAAAATCTCTGTTAGATAGCAAGGTTTATGAGAAATGTCGCCCATTAGTTATTGGTGATTCTCGAGTCATTCAACAGGCACTTCACCTGATCAACTCCGATCTTGCATTAACAATCTGTTCTGTACGAACACCCCTGGATGGTAAATATATTAGTGGAGTGATCGATGTTTTAGATCTAAAGAATATATCTCCAGAGGAATATAGTTTTGGGCGAGTACAAGGCAAATGTGGCCTTGTTGCAGGTGAGTCCATTCGAACTGCAATAGAGTTGGCGTTAACAAAAAAAATTTCTGCTATAGTAACTTCACCAATAGCCAAAGATGCTTTTAAAATAGGAGGGTTTCAGTATGCTGGACATACTGAAATGTTTGGCGAATTGACAGGGACCAAAGATTATCGCATGGTTCTTATGCATGAAAAATTAAGTGTTATTCATAACTCAACTCATGTTTCATTAAGACAGGCCATCGATCTTGTACGCAAAGATCGCATTTTAAAAACTATTACTCTTGGAAATGAATTTGCAATAGAGATGGGAATAAAGAACCCAAGGATTGCAGTTTGTGGACTAAATCCTCATTGTGGAGAGAATCAAATGTTTGGCAGTGAGGAGATAGATGAAATCGTACCAGCAATAGAGGTAGCATTAAAAAGTGGTATTAATGTTATTAGTAGAACGGTTCCTGCGGATACTGCTTTTGCAAAAGCAGAAATTTTTGGTTATGACCTTGTAGTAGCAATGTATCATGATCAAGGCCATATTCCAGTTAAGCTGAAAAGCTTTCAGTGGGATGGGAAGACGGAGGAAGTCTCGGTCCGAGGGATAAACACCACTGTTGGCATCCCCATCATAAGAACTAGTGTTGACCATGGTGTTGCCTTTGGAAAGGCAGGCAAAGGGATTGCGGATCATAGCAGCCTTTTGGATGCTCTCAATCTTGCGATCTTGCTTGCTTGTTCGAGGGATAGCAAAAACACAACTAAAGTCAACGCTGGTATCTGAAAAAAGTGCAAGTTGTACTTGCGCTGAATGTTTGCTTACTGTTTTTTTCCAACAACGAAATATATTTCTGCAGCAATTTCGGGAAAATCGTGTCCAAGTGACATCGAGGCATCAATTATTTCATCGCTCCATTGCTTTTCAACTTGAATATTTGAGAGCATTTTCAGATAAAATCCGCCTTTTTTAATCACATTCAAATCATTTTTTATAATAACTTCGTTTAATGATTCAAAATCAAACATTACATTGTGACCAAGTTTGCGGTCATAATCTGTGAAATCTTTTGGTTCTCTTAATATGTTAAGTTTCGTTCCCATATGTCTATGCAAGCTGTTAGTAGAGTTCGTTATGATGATAATCCTGCCTTCATTGCCCAAATGTTGTTTTGCCCACCGTAATAGGTGATTGGGATCGTTCACATGTTCAATGATGTGAGAAAGAATGATCGTGTCAAAACGGTCATCAGTGTAATAATTTTCATAAAAATCGTTCACTATTTTAAGGTTCTTACAGCGTAGTCTATCTTCTAACTTGTCGCAGTAGTATTTTGATCCATCAATAGCAACCACTTGTTGGAAATCATGGATCAAATTTTCGGTAATATTTCCATCGGCGAACCCTACTTCCAGAACATTTGGAGCGATACCATAATTTTTTATAATGCTGTATCTTTCGTTTTTCAGACGCCCATTAACTTTTTCCCATCCCTCAGAAAAACCTCCATTGCTATTGGAAGAGTGGTATTTAGCAATCGAATCCAGTTCATCTACTGTACACATACTTCTTATCCTTGGTTATTCAGGTAAAAACTATCATAATAATCTTTAAAGGAACCAACAGATAGCTCATTTTCTAAACAAAATAAGTAGAAATCCTTAATTAAATTATTATCAATAAATTCTTCAAAGATCACCCAGTCATGGAGTACAAGGCCAAAGAATTTGCGAGGTAGCTTTAGAGAATTTAATAATTCATTTTTTTGCGAACTCCAGTACTCTGTAGTGATCGTTTGAGGCCTTGTTTTTATCCAAGCAGCATCTTGCCATCCATGTGTGGGGATTTCTAGAAGATGAGAAAATCCTTGGTAGTGGTAACTAAAGGGGGCCACACTTTGATCACATGGAAACCAATCAAGATTATTTCTTGTCCATGAAACAATATATTTATAGTAAAACGAGCTTAGAAGTTCTAGTAAGTCAGGTCTATCTGCTAGTCCTCGGTAGAAACCACGAGGCGCACAAAACCCCAAGCATTGGCATTCGAATATTTCCTGATATAAAGAATTAAAACGTCTACAGTCGTCTGCTATTTCTTTGATCGATACTGGAGCAATGTAATTGAATTCATTTTTCCGTTGTTCTAAATTTGCCTTAATGCCAATATGATCAAAGGTGTGGCTTGCAATATCCAGAAAAGGCATTTTATTTAATCGTAAAAAGTCATTCCTGTTGGTGGTAAGCGCTCGCCCAGTAACAAAAAGGGAACAATTTATTTTTAGTTCAAGATGAAGTTCAACTATATAATCAAGTACCTTGGATATAACATAGGGTTCGTAACTTTTTTCTATACAATAAGCTATTGCGAGGTTGATGTTCATAATGCTAAATTTTCCACAAAAAGATAGCTCATCTAATGTTATCGTTATTGATTGAACGTTTGAAATCCATCCAAACATCATATCGATACTTTTCTATTTGTTCCGAACTAAAATATCTGGATTTAAAATTCGATAATCCATATCGGAGTCTAGATGGGTGAAAATTTTCTATTAACAAATTATCTTTCAGAGATTGCTCATAAAACTGTGAACCTGGTAATGGACAGGCAATGAAAAAATTAGCATAGTCTAGACCTAGAGTTTTGGCCCATTCCACAGTTTTATTCATGCTATCTATGGGCTCATTTGGGTTTCCAATCATAAAAAATCCAGTGACTTTTATGTTTAAATCTTTACTTATTTTAATAACTTTTTCAACGTGATTTTTTTTAACGCCCTTCCCCATTTTGTCCAAAAATTCTTGATCATGATTTTCTATTGCTAGGTAAAGAGCATCACATCCGGAATTAGCACATATTTCAAGCATTTCTTTATCAAGGGTGCTTACATTCATTCCATTTGTTATTGACCAAGTAATTCCCAAATCGGCGTTAATCAGTAAGTTGCATAATTCGATCCAACGAGGGCGATTTACCGTTGCATTGTAATCTTCAAACTGTATTTCGTTTATATTGTATTTTTTCTTTAGCTCAAGAATTTCTTGAAACACGTTGTTTGCGCTTCTTTGTGAGTAACCAGGTCTAGATGTGAGGCCTTTCCCGCAATATTCACAAGAATGAGGACACCCTCTGGACGTAATCATTGTGGCATACCGTTTAGTTCCATAGTTACCGGCACCAACGCCTATACTCCAATATTTTTCTATAGGAAGGAGGTGGTAGGCAGGAAAGGGAATCGTATCAATCTTCTTTATCCAAGTACTCTTTGGTCTGCTAATGGTCTCGCCATTAAATTTAAATGCGATGCCATCAATCAATTTATTTTTGTCAAAATCTCTGTTTTTAATATTTTGGATTAATTGTAAAAAAGTATACTCAGCTTCTCCGATTATAACATAGTCAATATAGGAAAGATTAATGCAGTCGTTCCAAAAATAATTACTATAAGAACCGCCAATGACAGTCACTATTTCTTTATCAATCTTTTTTGCATCCTCGAGAACTTCCATAAATTCGTAATAACGGTAGGCATGTACTGAAGACACGCCTACCACGGTTGGCCGGTACTCTTTGATAATATCTGCTATCTTATCTCTCGGTAGGCCATAGCGAATAAATCCTGAACGGACTTGCTCTTCATTGTCGTATCCCTCAATAAGAGCATCCAAAATTTTTACTTCAATATCATTTTGTTCGAGCACGGATGCCAAATAGGCAAGTCCCAGCGGGTGCATTGCTCCCTTTCGCTCGTTTCCATCATCTCGTCTGTTTGAAGCACTATGAACTAGTAATACTTTCATAATTATTGTTGTCGGCTTAAAATTTTTATATTTTCTTTATGTAAATCCACAACCAATCGCTTAGGAGCATTTTCATGCTCGTATTCTCCACAATATTCACAAAGATCAGGATAGTTTCCTAAACGCACTTTTTCTCTCAACAGGTTTAATTTTTCTCCGTTCCACACTTCTTGTAATTTGTCATACCTAACGTTTCCAAGCGCAAAAGCACCCTCCATATCTGCACAGCAAAGGGTAATTCTCCCGTCCCACCAAATAATCAATCGTCCATCATGTTTCCCAAAAAATTCTGGACAGTCAGTGGTTCGTTGTTTTTTCAAAACCATCGGTTGCATTTTTATATAATCAACCTTGTTTTTCCAATATTTAATAAATTCACCAACATCCTTATGGGTTTCTTCATTGACTACAAAGACCAGCCCCACTTTAACTCTTACATTGAGCAACCTTCTTCTTTGTAAAAAATTTTCAATGATGTCCAAAATTTTCGACCAACTATGCCCACGAATTTTTTCGTAGGTTTCTGCAAACCCATCAAGCGAAAATTCAATGATGTCTAACGGACTATTGAGTGTTTTTTCTACGATATCCCCTTGGACCAAGCTTCCATTAGTAGCAAATAGAATTGTTTCTGTTCCTTTGTTTTTTGCATAGTCGATCATTTTAAACAAATCTTTATGGAGGAGAGATTCCCCCCAACCATTTAAAGATAATCTTTTTAGGTTTGGAACTTGATCAATGATGTCTTTAAAGATTTTAAAATCCAAAAATCCTTTAGGCCGTTTCATCTCACGATTAACCGGACAATGAATGCAACGAAGATTACAGTGATTGGTTGGTTCAATTAAGAGAACTTTCAACGGTTTAATTTGTTCATTCATAAAATATCCATTCTTCAAACTCTATTTTGCGATGGCATAAAGTTCAGCAGAATAATTAGCAAAAGTATCACCAATTTTAAAAAATGCATCAATAAGCTCATCTGACCAATTGCTCTCAATTTGTAGATTAGATAAGGGTTTTAGCATCAATCCACCCTGCTTGAAGACAATGAGACCTGCACTACTAATATCAGTATTAAGTTCTTGCATAGTATATAACTTTTTATGGCCTATCTTTTGTTCCTTTTCGTTAATTTCCCATGGAGACTGCAAATGACCTAGGCAAGTGCCAATAATTCGATGAAGCGAATTCCCGTTAGGGACAATGGTGATAACACGACCATCTTTTGCAAGCCAAGACCGCAGTTTTTTTAACAATTCAACTCGATTGTCAAAGTGCTCAAGAAAATGAGAATTTACTATTGTATCGAACTTTTCTTCAAATGACACATTTTCGATCAGATCATGGATTATTTTTATTTTACTACCAAACTTAGTTTTTAAAATTGAATCATAATAAACGGATGCCTCTATGACAGTGATATCAAAATCGCATTTTGATAAAAGTTTTTCTGTTACATAACCATGTGCTGGACCGAGTTCTAATATTCTCCTACCGGAACAGTATTTCAAAATTAGGTTTATTCGTTCTTCATTAAATTTTCTGTATAGTCGCTCCCATCCTTTTGAAAAACTATTCTCCCCCTTTCCTGAAAAATATTTTCCGATTTCGTCTAATACTGCAATCTCTTTATTATCTTCATTCATAAAATTAATTTACTTTGCAAATACAAAAGATTTCGGAACAATATTCCGGAAATTTATTACTGATATTAAATAATGCCTGTAGTTGATTTCTGTTAAATATTTTCATTTGTGGACCACTTAGTATTTTAAGAAAAAAACCACCCTCATTAATGATTTTTAGATCAGCACGATTAATTATACCTCGTAAAGAGTGGAAACTATAAACCCTTCGATGTCCCACTTCGTAGTCTTTTTTACTAAGATCTGTAATCTTTTTCAGTATCCCAAGTTCAACCCCCATTTTTCTATGAAAAGAGTTTGCGTTGGGGACACAAATAATGATACGACCATCAGGTTCTAAGAAATTTTTAAATTTGCGCAATAATGCCAATGGCCTTTCTACATGCTCTAATACATGCGAGATTACAATGGTTTTGTATTTTCTATCAGAAGTAAAATCTTCAAATAGGGAAGTATAGAACCGAACATTGTCTTCATCATTTTTGATGTTTTTTTTGGCCCTCTTGACCATGACAGGAGATCCATCAACACAATCAACTATTGTGAATTTACTCGACAACATATCTGTCATAAGCCCATCTGCACAACCCAATTCCAATATAGAAGGGCCCTTGCAAAAGTTAACTAATTTTAACGCAGAAAAATATGTTACCCAATAATCAAATCCTTGGAGCGTGCTGTGCCTTCGAGCTATTCCATCGAGTTTTTTACGATTGGCGACATTGTTAGTAAGTTTCATAGTTTGTTATTACTTGATACTTGCTCTTTAAGTATGTTTTGTTATTCTCAATGTGTTTTCTGACATCAAACCAAGCTTCAAATCTCAATTTTTCTAACTCTTCTTTTGTTATATTGGGGTTTTTCATGTTGCTAACCCCATATCGCAGATGAATGTAATCAAAATTGTCATCAAATTGATTTTTCGCCTTGCTCTCGTCATATAGCCATGCACCCGGAAGCGGGGTACAAATGAAAAATGAGATATCGTCCATTCCCAAATCTCTTGCATACTCTATTGTTTCGTACATCTGCTCCTTGGTTTCATTCAAATAACCAATGAGAAAGAATCCGGCCACACTGGCACCCATAGAGTGTATTCTGTCAGTTACAATTTTGGCGAGATTAAGACTATATTCTTTCCGCATATTATTAAGTGTTTGCTGATTTCCAGATTCAACGGCCAATATAAAGGTGTCACATCCAGCTTCATAGCATTTTTCCATCATTTGAGGGGAGTTATATAACAGACGCACCGACATTCCGTTAATCATCGACCATTTAAAATTTAATTTTTCTTGAATCATCAGATCACAAAGATTAATCCAGCGGTTTCTTTCGACCAATGGATTGTAGTCCAAAAACTGCAGTTCACTAATGTTGTATTTGTATTTTAATATTCTCATTTCCTCAAGAATGTGTTCGACACTTCTACGACTGTATCCTGGTCGAGAAGAAACATCCTTATCGCAGTATGTACACTGCTGAGGGCATCCACGAGATGTCTCCATTGGAAAGTATCGTGACGGTCGAAAAACTCCAGAGCCGATACCTATATTGATGTATTTTTCGAAGGGCAAGCGATCGTAGGGAAGAAGTGGAAGTTTGTCTAAGTCATTTAAAAATTTTTGTTTGGGATTTATTCGAATTTTTCCGTCTCTCCGGTAGGCCCAACCGTCAACTTCTTCAATTTTTCTTAAACCAGCGCAAAACTCAGTGAATTCAAGCAGAGAGATCTCACCCTCTCCCAAGCAAACATAGTCAATTGCCGAGTTTCTCATTAAGGTTTCCTCAGGCAGCGCAGTCACATGT
>JADGBS010000099.1 GCA_015231325.1 Oligoflexia bacterium
ATCGGAAATTGGGAAAAAGAAAAAGAAATCTTTCCTTTATATCTGGAAATTTCTCCTTCCAGTTTCTGTAATCACTCATGTACTTTTTGTGCTAAAGATTTTGTTTCAAAAAAAAACATTATTAATCCAGAAGTATTGATGTCTCGAATTGAAGAATTTTCTAAAGTGGGTATAAAAAGCATTATGTTTGCTGGCGAAGGAGAACCGACACTTTACCCTAAATTACCTAAAATTCTCGACAAGTGTAAAAACGTTTGCATTGATACCGCTTTAACAACTAATTTTACAACACCAAACGACTCTGCTATTGAAAATTTTATTAGAAATTGTACTTGGATAAAAATCAGCGTAGGCGCAGGAGACGCAAAAACTTACTCACAAATTCATAGATGCGACCAAAATGATTTTCAACAATTGACAACAAACATACAACCAGCGATAAAGATAAAGGAGCAATACAACTATCCCTGCAGTCTTGGTGTTCAAATTATACTCTTGCCAGAAAACAAAGATACAGTAATTCAACTGGGAAAAATCGCAAAGGATTTGGGAGTAAATTATTTAGTAGTAAAACCGCACTCTCAACATCCATACTCGATTAACAAGCAGTACAAGCACCTACATACTGAATACGATCGTAATGAATTACATGATTTAGAGAATAATTTAATTCAATTCACTACTAATAACTTTAAAATTATTTTTCGTCGTGAAACGTTCGACCGTTGCTACCAAAAAAGCTCGCAACAAAGAAAATATACTACCTGTTACTCTGTACCTTTTTTTTGGGCGTACATTCGATCAGATGGAGAGGTTCTCGGTTGCAGTAACTGGTTTTGTGATTCTTCTTTTGCGTATGGGAATATCCACCATGATAATTTCAAAACAATCTGGGCAAGCCAGTCACGTAAATCAAATATTGGATACATGAAAAATGCGCTAAGCGTCGACGAATGTCGCATTAATTGCAGAATGGATAAAATCAACGACTACCTTTGGGAATTATTAAATCCCGATATCCATCACAATTTCATATGAGAAAAGAATGAGAAATAAAGTTGTAATGATTTATCCCCATAATGGGATTATTGATAATCTAGTAAGGCACATTCCTCTCAGCTTGCTCCATGCATCTTCTCTTATGGTCAAAATGGGCATATCCGTTTGTGTAATTGACATTAGACTATGTCGACATAACTGGAAAAATGAGCTTTGTAAAGTACTTGATAAAGATACATTATTAGTAGGTATCAGCGTGATGTCCGGAGAACCTATTAAAAGTGCCATTAATATTAGTTCCTTTATAAAAAAAATTGATCCAGAAATTTTCACAGTATGGGGTCACATTTTAGGTGACAATCTGCCTTTATGTTATTATATATTAATAACATAAAGGCAGAATAACGTTTTTATTATTATAATTATCTTTAAATTTAGCAAGCTAAATATATATGGGGATTGATGAAGAATAAAATAGTATTAATCACAGGTGGTGCTGGTTTTATTGGATCGCATCTTTGTGATCTGTGTCTAGAATTAGGAGCAAAGGTAGTAGTTATTGATAATTTCTCTACGGGATGTGAGTCAAATATTGTTTATCATAAAAACAATCACTCTTTTACCCTAGTTGAAGAGGACATAAGAAACTATACAAAAATAGAGAACTTTTTTAAAAATATTGACTATGTTTTTCATTTGGGTGCATTGGCCGATATTGTGCCTTCAATAGAAAAACCGTTTGAATATCATACAACCAATGTCGACGGAACTTTTAATGTGCTTAATGCAGCATTAAAATTCGGGGTGAAAAAATTTGTATATGCTGCCTCTTCATCTTGCTATGGTATTCCTGGCCACTTTCCAACCGATGAAACAGCGGCGATTTCACCACAATATCCGTACGCCTTAACGAAGTATTTGGCCGAATCTTATGTTTTGCATTGGGGTAAAGTATATAAACTTCCTGTCGTTTCCTTAAGGCTATTTAATGTATATGGTCCACGAGCGAGGACATCCGGAACCTATGGTGCTGTTTTTGGAGTATTTCTAAAGCAAAAACTGGAGCAAAAACCGTTTACTATAGTCGGAGATGGTGAGCAAACCCGGGATTTTATATTTGTCACAGATGTTGCACATGCTTTTTGTATGGCAGCAACTTCAAAGTGCCAATATGAAATTTTTAATGTGGGGAGTGGTAAAAGTTACAGTATAAATTATTTGGCAGGATTGATCGGTGGGGAAAGAATAAATATTCCAAAAAGACCTGGAGAACCCGATTCCACCCATGCGGAGATAGGTAAGATAAGAATGATGCTTGGTTGGAAACCGAAAGTGTCTTTTGAACAAGGAGTTGAAATTATATTAAAAGATATCCAATGCTGGAGTGGTGCTCCTTTATGGAGCGTGGATTCTATTGCGGTGGCCACCCAGAAATGGTTTAGATATTTGGGAAATTAAAGTAAAAAACATATGAAAAATATGATCAGGCAATATGATGAAGGCCAAGATGAAATCCCAGGTTAATAAGGCAATTTTTTTTGATAAAGACGGGGTATTGAATCCAGATGTTGATAATATTTATGATGTCTCGCTTGATTTTTTTGATTATGTTCCTTTTATCCTAGGTGAATGTAAGAAGCGTGGTTTTCATATCGTTATGGTTACTAATCAACCAATTGTTGCCAGAGGATACATCTCAGAGGATGAACTTTTTTCGAAATTATTACAATTTAAACATATGATTGAGAAGAGAGGGAAGCGAAAAATATTTGATGGGATCTATTTTTGTCCTCATCATCCACAGGGCACAGTTAAAAAATATCGAAAAGATTGTTTATGTAGAAAACCTGGGTCACAAATGTTGCGCGATGCGGCCGAGAATCTGGATATAGACCTTAGTCATAGTTATTTGGTTGGTGATAGAGTTTCTGATTTGGTTGCAGGCAATGCTGTTAGATGCAAAACAATTTTGTGCAAAACAGGAAAACATTCTTTGCCTATGATTAAAACGAATTTGCTTTTTGATGAAAAATTTACTTATTCCAATTATGCAATTGATAATCTAGAAAGTTTATTGGAATTTGTACGATGAGTGTTGTTTTTATTTTATGTGCGGGTCGTGGCAAAAGATTAGAATCATTAACTGATAATATCTCGAAGGTTATGTTACCTGTGAGTGGTAGGCCTTTATTGGAATGGACGATTATTCATTGTAAGCGTCTTGGATTTACGCAGATCGTATTAAATCTTCACTTTAATGGAGAGCAGATAAAAGAACATTTTTCAGATGGTAAAAAATGGGGCGTTAAAATTTGCTATCTTGAAGAAGATCATTTGTTAGGTACTGCCGGTGCTATACATAATGCTAAATCTTTTTTAGAAGGAGAAGAGAATTTTTTAGTATTATATGGGGATGTAATTACTAATTATGATTATAGATCATTATTAATATTTCACAAGAAACATTCATTTGCTGTCGCCACCATTGTTGTTCATGAACGAAGAAATTCCAACAGCATTATAGAAGTGGATAGAAATAATCTGGTTACTAGATTTGTTGAAAGACCCTTGCTTGAGGAAATAGAGAAAAGAGTACCTCCATATTGGGTGAATTCTGGCATTTATTGTTTTAGTAATAAAATTTTTGAATATATCCCCTCTAAATATCCTAGTGATTTACCAAGAGATGTTTTTGGAAAGTTGGTAGATGAAGGCACTCTTTATGCTATTCCTATAGAAGGATATCGTTGTGCTGTTGATTCACCTGAAAGATATCAAGAGGTTCAATTTGCTTACAAAAATAAAATTATATCAATTAATGATCAGTTATTAAGGAATATGATGTGAGTACTAGTTTTCCATATATGGTAGAGAATGGGTTACAGAAAAATTTACAAAAAATTAAATTGTTTATATCGTTATTGGCGACTTTTTTAATCATCGCTAGATATATTCCTTTTCTCAACGATTATGGTGGAATCGAAGCAGATAGTGGATGGGTGCTTGGAATTTCTAAGAATATTGCACAAAAAGGGATATATGCCAGTAACGTTAATGCTCAGACTCTTCCAATTAAAACCATTGCCCCTAGTATATATGGGCAACCTTCAATACACGATAACGAAGGATATCTTCATTTTTACGTTGACTCGGTAGCAACAGGTCCCGGATTTATACTTCCTCAGGCACTCATGTATAAAATTTTTGGCGAAGGATGGTGGCAAAATCGATTATGGGCAATGATTTCATTCGGCATAGCTCTTGTTCTTTCGTTTTACTTCACGTTTCTTCTGGGTAATTATCTTTCCTTTTTTTTGTTATTTATATGGATTTGGGGAACGCCATATTTTACTATTGTAACGTCGTTTGAAGCATATCCGATGGCAACAACAGTTATGTATATGCTTATTTCTCTTTTTTTATTTTTTTCATATATAAAAAAGCTTGAAAAATTTGAATGTAGCAATGAGTTAAAAATAAAAATGTGGCATTATCTGCTTCTTTGCGGATTTTTTGCAGGAATGGCTTTTAAGACGAAAGCATTAGCTTTGATAATTTTGGGAGCATACTGTGCATACTATTTTTCTATTATGTTAAAAATTATAAAGAATCCATTTGCAAGATTTTCTTTTAGGCAAAAAATTTGCTCCTTTTCAACCTTGTGTATCGGTTTTATTTTTCCTGTCTTATTGTATGAGTTATATCGGGCCTATTATGTTATAGATAAATTTGGTATAGATGCTTATTATCAAAATAACTTGATGATAACGCAAAAACTTCTTGAACGGGATAGTGGAGTTAATTTTTTATATTCCTTTTTAAACGATCTTGGTTTTGTGTATAGAAAAATAATTATATGGAGTGATGTCGGTATAACTTCGCCGGTTCTTTTTTGGCTTCTAATGATTGTTTTTTCATGGTTGTTTTTCGTTCGTTCTAATCATTTTCTTTCTCTTGCCAAAAGAACAATTATTGCTCTAATTTTAGTTCAAATATCTGTTCATTATATTTGGTTTATTTTTGCATCTCCAACTGGTTGGATGCAACACTTATGGATTTCAGTCTATTTAGGCATGATCTATATGTGTATTGTAGTCTCTCTCATTTATGTCTACTTTGATAGATTGATAATAGAAAGATCAGATACTTTGTCTTCGAAGATAACCAAGAGGACAATTTGGGCATCACTGTTTTTAATGATCGTGTGGGGACTTTCCTACGATTCAATAAAATTTAATTTTTCACCAAGGATCACTAAAGGAGACTTGCAACGCTGGAATTCAAACGAATTTAGATCTAGTAGAGCATTTACAAAGAATGAAAAAATTTGGTCAAAACTTAACGGAGAGCCGAGATCTGTTATTTTTGAACTTAAATATCAAAAAGAAGTATTGGATTTTTTCAAAAAAAATATAGCTCCTTGTGATCGAATATTTACGGTAAATGGGTTTGTGGTGCCAGAAATTTCATTAATGACCAACAAAGTATTTTTTCCATTATCTACTTTTTCCTGGTACCTAAATGAGAAGAACGATAAATGTAGTAACGGAAAATTTTATTTAATCATGAACTCTTATATTTATGGTTTAAGTCCTTGGAAGGTTTGTTTCTTTTCCGTCGATGCTTATGTTGACAAAATAATAAAGGATTACTGTTCGCAGATTGTTTTTTCCAATTATCAATACATGATGTGCTTAATGCCTCGAGGTATTCATGGGTAATGGTAAATTTCATTAAATATGGTCTCTGATTCTTTTCTGAACGTCAAGTAAGGTTTTTTGTCTTATTTTAAGAAGTTCATTTTCAGTAACCCCCATCATCTTTGAAGTTCGCCGTATTTTTGCATTATTAGAAAAGTTGATACGATCCCACTCATATGCTCTAAGAATAGTTAGGTCGTGGGTTGAAAAATGGGGCGAATTAATTTGGGCAGTGTTCCAGCTAATATTTTCTGATTTAAAGCCTTGCTTGAAATATCCCATTTTTTCACAAAGATCCCAAATTTTTGTGCCGCGCAGAGGTATGAGGGTGAATAGTTTTACATAATCAACCTTTAGTTTTTCTGCAAAGGATACTGTTTCTCTGGTTTCATCCCAAGTTTCGGTAGGAAAACCAATGATGAAGTTTGCGGCTACAAATATTTTATTAGATTTAAGTGTGTTAACCATTTTTTTTGCGTGTTCAAAATTTATGGGTTTATTAATAATGTTTCTTAGAATTCGCACGCAACCAGACTCAATTGCGATACAAACATATTTACAACCACTTCTTTTCATTATGAGTATCATTTCATCATCTAGCATGAATACGGCCGTTGCAATCATTTTCCACGGCATAGACAGCTTGTTTTTAATCATCATATTAAATAAATTTTTTGCCCGCTGTCTATTAGTAAGAAGGTTGTCATCTTGAAAAATTATACTCTTCAAATTAAAATTTCTTTTTAACCACTTTATTTCAGCGATAATATTTTCTGGAGAGCGGTAGCGAAAATTTCTTCCGGAGATAGTTGCTACTTGGCAAAATGTACATTTTAGGGGGCATCCCCGAGAAGTTATTATATATGCAAAAGGTAAACGGAATGGAGCATCGACGCTTTTACGCTCATCAGGAGTGAAGAGATACTTTTTTATATCAATTAAGTCATATGCGGGTAGTGGTAGCGCATCTAGATCTTCAATGAGGACTAATTCCCCTTTGTGAACAGTGCCGCTATTGCGATACCATATTCCTTTTGTGGGGATATTCTCTTTTCCTTGTAGATATTTAACCAGGTCTTTAAAAACAAGTTCACCTTCACCGCGCACTAAGTAATCAATATTTTTGTCCAAAAATGCTTCTTCTGCGTTGGTTGTGGCATAAACCCCTCCTAAAACTACGGTGATATTTTTAGATATTTTTTTTACTATTTCTGCAATTTTATGACCGGCCTTTGAAATTGGATCAAATAAGACCGAAATTCCCACAATATCTGGTCCATAGGCACGCAACGCTACTTCAAAATCGGTTATGGATAGGTTGTCAATATTCGCATCAATAATTTTAATTTCACAGATATCCCTAGATACTGCCGCAATTAACGTTAGTCCGTACGGAAAAATTCTCCAACGTGCTTGTTCTTCAATATCTGTCCAAGCGCTATTAGGGATGACAAGTAATACTTTTGTGTCCATAATTAATGTAGAATGCCGTATAAATTTTTTTTTGTAAAATAATATCATTCATTTTATAAATATATTGGGTATTTAATATAAATATTATAGTCGATCTGAATAGTTAGAAGCAGGAAAATATGTCAAAAATAAAAACCGTTGCTATTCTTGGTGCTTCTGCCAATCATGAACGTTATGCGTATAAGGCCATAAAACTTCTCGCGGAATATGGTCATCATGTAGTTTTGATTAATCCCAATATAAATGAAATTGAAAATCAAAAATGCTATGCAACTTTAGAAGAGGTGCAGGAGAACGTAGTACAAAATAATACAGGGTATAAAAATTTTTTCGCAATTGATACAATAACAATATATTTGCGTCCTGAACTTTCGACGACGCTGTTTTCCGCGATTAAAAGTATTCATCCAAAGAGAGTGATTTTTAATCCAGGCGCAGAAAATGAAGAATTGGAACGAGCACTTTTGCAAGAAGGAATTGAGGTGATTAATGGTTGTACATTGGTATTGCTAAAGACCGACCAGTTTTGAATTACTCCTCTATAGAATCATAATTGTGATTCTATAGAGGAAAGGATAGCTCGGATTAATTCCTCGATAAAATGATATTATGTATTTTATCGAGTTGATTTCAATGATAGGGCAATTGCTTGGTATGCACCAAACGATTGTTTCAGTCGTCTATTCTATCAGATTTGTCCTGAGATTCGCCGTCCGGCGATCACCACCACCGAACACAAACACAAACACAAACACAACACAATGCAATATGATGCAATACGATGCTATATGATGCGAAAATTTTACACATAGAGCGAACGATTTTCTCTTCTATGCCTTTTGCGATGGCATTCTGCTGTGGTCTGTGTTATTCCTGCTCCTCAATAAATGCTTGTGAATTTTTATGTAATGCTTATCGGGTGCTCATTTAATGTTCATGTAAGGTATAAATAAAATATTAAAGCGGGGTGTGTTTCTATGTTAAAGCTTATTCGTTTTTTTACGTTTATGTCGTCGTTTTTGGCAGTAGGGTTTGGAGGGGACAACATCGGTATCAGTTTTGGTACAGAGATACCTATTCATACTTATATACCAATATTACCGACATCAATAAGTGTACCTCAAGTGGATGTTATAATTACTGTCGATTGGGAAGGAATGGGATTGCGGCCAGAAAATTTGTACGCAATGAAAAAATTCCGGGAAAGATACCCCGATATTCCACTGTTGCATTATCTAAATCCGGCCTATTTTACTAAACCGGGTGCTAATCTGAATGAAGTAAAAGAACAGATTGATGGCGTACTATTACCGATAGACCAACTAGGGCTGCATCTACACGGATGGAAAAGTTTATTCGAAGCCGCTACTGTTACTCATCGGCGTTATCCTAGTATGCTTCGCGGAAATACGACGCTTACCGACGAAGCGTGCAAAATAGATTGCGGATTTGAAATTCCAATTTCGGTTTATTCCAGAGAGGAATTGAGATCGGTGATTCGTTATTCTCGAGAAATTTTAAAACAGCACGGATTTGGTTATCCAGTGCATTTTCGTTCTGGTGCTTGGATGATGTCGCCGTCGCTTTCTGAAGCACTGGCCAGCGAAGGATTTTTAACCGATAGTTCGGCAGTGGCCGTGAATTTTATAGCGGATGAACTTGTGAATTATCCAGTACTGGCCTGGTTGAAACAGCTATGGCACCAGGGAGGGTGGGGCATCAGCGATATTTCCCAACCCTACCAAGTTTCGAATAGATTTGGTAACTACTATGAGGTTCCTGATAATGCCGCCCTTGCTGATTATATCAGTTCTGCCGAAATGATGACGGTGATAAAAAAGAATTTGATATTGGAAAAAATGAGTTTAACAGAAAATGGATTCCACACAGAAAATGGACCACATAGCGAACAGCGAGCAAAAAGGACAGTTGTTCTAGGTTTCCATCAGGAAAGCGCCATGAGATATCTTCCTCGTGTTATTTCAATGATAGAGACAGTAAAAAAATACAACGCACTCCCCGCAAATGAAAGGGAGGGGGTAATTCGTTTTACCTTATTTAACAACTCGCTACTTTAGGAACGAGCTTGTGAGCGCGCCAAGCAAAGCGCAGTTCAACCAGAAGGTGGAAATCCTTCCTGCACAAAGGTTAGCGACCAGTGCACAGAACGAACCGATACAATTGGGGAGGTAACAAACCGGTTGGAGCTATCGGGAAGGCGTAAGGAGTTAGACCAGTGCATCTTTTAATTTAAAAAATTTATGCAAAAAGTATTTGTTTTATCATCATCAGAAAAACCTCTAATGCCCTGTCATCCGGCTAGAGCGAGAGAACTATTGCGAGAAAAAAATGCAAGGGTGTATTGCCTCTTCCCTTTTACTATCATTCTATTAAGTCGCAAAAAAGGAGATATTCAAAAAATAGAATTAAAAATTGATCCGGGAAGCAAGACTACCGGCATCACGATTGTTGCTGAAAATATATTATTGTACGCAATTAATCTTCAACATCGTGGTGAGGCCATTCGAGATACATTACGATCACAAAGGGCCAATCGACGTTCACGACGTAACCGTGTTCACGACTTAACCGAAAAACAAGATCTTCGTAGATAAAGAAGCGGGTATTGCTTTTTCTGGAAAGGTATCAACCAATATTGTCGGCGGAAAAAAAGAAGATAAAGTCTTGAACGGTATAGATTATGGAGATTCTTCCTTAATGAATGAGTTGGTAATTGAAAGAGAAGATTTCGCCTACCAAAAAAGTTATAATTTAATTCAAGAACCTTTTGCCTTCAAAATTCCAGCAATCGATCAATCGATCAATCGATCATAGTTCGAACTATTGATCAGGCATTTAGTAATCAAAAATATTTACTTCCTGGTTTTGCTATATTTAATGGAAACACTGGAGAAGAAATCGCTCGAAAAAATGGCAGCAATGATCCCTTCCACTTCTGGGCCCATGAAAACAGTAAATAAGATTTTCCTTATTGAACAAAAGGTTCGCGCCTCCACGAGCTCAACACTCGATTCTCAGTGCAATGGAGCTTGCTTCCGAGTGTGGACTTTCACCACTAGTTAGGGTGCACTTATCTAGGCGCACAGTTCGCCGTTTTTTCCATTTTGGGCCACAAATCCAGTTATTTTTAACGACCACGTAAGTACTTAACCCCCGAAAAGTTATGGTCTTATGGTCTCCTATTTTGGATCGCTTTTGGCACATTTTTAGAAGATTTTACGAGTGGAGACAGTGATTGACACGTAGCGTTTTCATAACGACCTGTTTTTGCGGGAAATGGCCAGAACTCCCGCTACCATTATTCACCGAAAAAAATATTTTCTTTGGGTGGCAGAATCAACTTCATCTATAATTGAAACAATTTAATAACTCGAGAGGAGTTCGGAAGTGGGTTCATATGGTAACTATGGCCCACTCGCTCTCGTATAAACAACAACAGGAGTTGTGAAAATAATGAAGCGGATAAAGTTTATTAAAATGATGGCGATTTTTTGTGTTTTGTGTAGTTATGCGGTTAATTGTGATTTTGTATTTTCCGCTGCTGAAGATTGTAAATGGAGAATTCGGATAAGCGATAATGTTGAAGCTACTCATTCAATTTATCCTCTTGAACAAGTGCCTATTTATCGAGTTATGGCCATATCGAGTCCAGGAGCAGATGACAATAATCCGCAGCATGCAGGGGAGTTGAATGAAGATATAAATACATTTACTGGAATTATTGCATCTAAGTTTCATGAATATTCTAGACCAACAATATATGGGAAATATTATTATTCACCTAGTGAAGGACAAATAGGTAGAGGCACCTTAGCACAGATCAAGCTCTTTTTTAAAGAACCTGCCTTACACCATGTATTGTACCTATCTGGTCATGGAAGTACACGAGGCCTTTATTACACTGCTTATAAAAATTTAAGCGGTAACGTAGTTGAGGAAGCAATCAGCTTAAATGAACTTATTATTGCTTTTAAAGAAGCTCATGATAAGCGCATAAAGAAAGGTCTTTATATTGAAAGTACACTTGTGATTGTGGCGGATTTTTGTTACAGCGGATTGTGGGTCAACCAGTTAAAAGAGTTGACAGAAGGTACTCCCGACTTAATAAGGGGAATTGGAATAGGAATACAGGCCGCATGTCGAGGAGATGAAACATCGAAGTTCGGCGAAGGGTTAAGTGTTTTTACTGAATTTCTTGTTCAAGAGGATGTTGGCAACCGAAAAATAATGCAACTTTTACAAAAAGGAGCAGCTCATCCTATCTATTACACTGTGAGGAGTCCATTATTTGCTCCAACTCGATCAGAATATGATGATTGCCTACTTTTTTTTATGAGTGATGGGAAAAAAGGAAAAAAGTTAAGAGGTTGCGCAGGACTTGAGGATTTGGACAGTTTGAATTCAGTGTATAGGAATGATCCCATTGGCTGGCATCCTGATATGGAAGGGACGAATATCAGGAACAGAGATTTTGGTGGTTTTATGTTTATATTCGTTCCTAAAACTTATAGAGAGGAAGATAATTGTCAGGTAATGTAAAACGGCTTCGACCACAAGACCGCCCAAAAAAGCAATTAACCTTCCGCGTCTAACACCCTAATTATACGTCGAAATTCGAGACCATCACAAACCGGGGGCAAAGGGACTACGAAAATTAAACGGAACAAAAATTCACGCTTCAGCTGCTGTAAAATTTTTAAATTTAAAGTTAAAAGAAAGTTTAAAACATTATTAACCGAGAGGATTTATTCCGATGCTGTCGCATCGGTTTTCGCCGAAGGGCATCCTCTTTTTTCCGCCCCTAAACTAAAGGAGCTGGTTTCCAGAGGATAACGATGAAATAAGTTAAACACCATATCGCTCTCACCATCGGTATCATCTCATATGTATCACTTCATATGCATCACTGCATTTTTTTACTTTTGATAAATTCCAATACGCTTGTAACAGGTGTAGGGTCGTCATCTACAGAGTTATCAACCATCAGATCGCAGGGAATTGCTGGTTCATAAAGTTTTATTACGTCGCCGTCTTCGCCAGCAACTGATCCACGTTCTGGTTTATCAGCATCAAACATTGCATCGAGGCGACTAGCAAAGCGCTTATCTTGAGGACTTGACTCACTTGTCGCCTGTTGTATCTCGGCAGCTGAAAGACCGATTAATTGAGCAATTATTGGGCCACCCGGTGAGCCAACGCTCATACTTCGTCTACCTTCTTGCCTATTTCTATCATTTTCATTATCGGGTAGAATGAAAAATTCTACCAGCGAGGAAGCAGATATGCCTCTACTAAGACGGACTGGTGGAGGACTTTGTTCATCACTACCTGGCAAGGATCCGTAGGAAACTGGAGTTAACGACCCGGCCAATTGCAGTAACGAATTTGCTGATCTCCTTCCCTCATCCATCCTCGCTTTACAGCGTTCCACTAATGTCCCCGGATCAACAATCAGCGATATAAAAAACACCTTGAATCCATCGGCATTAACGATGTTTCTAAAACTTTCGAGTTGTAACTTATTTTCAAAAACCGTATCGATAATTACAGTCTGACCGGAATGTAAGTTTGGGAGTACTGACTCATTGGCGAGCCTATCGTTCATTCGAAGAGCATCGACAGCTTCCAAAAGATAATCAGCGTTGCTACCGCGACGACTTGATAGGTTACCGAGGGGCGACTGTGCACTTTTGGCACTTTTGAGTTTAAGATCATCAACAGCAACCGCAATCCAGTGATCATCTGGAAATGATTCTTGAAGTATGACGAGCAATTTTGCCACTAGGTTGCTTTTACCTGAACTAGACGGACCATAAATAACAAATGCCATTGGTTCACCGGGCGATTCAGCGGCTGCAGAAGCATAAACGTCCATCCCCCAAGGACATAACGCCATTAATGAAAACACAAAAAGATAACGTAAATAGACCAACATGTAACTCACATAACTAACAATACATTTTCTCATACGTGTCAATATCCTCCTGACAAAATAACACAAGATAACACAACAAAAGACTATACAATAAATCATTTAGTTCAAATTCATTTTGAACATCGAACACTG
>JADGBS010000009.1:0-24058 GCA_015231325.1 Oligoflexia bacterium
AGAGGTGGTTGATCAATGTCTGTAATTTTTGAGGCGTTGATGGATATAGTGAAATCGAATCTATATCCAGATCCTGCATGGGTATGGACATGTGTGATTGGCCACTACGCAGAAGTGACTGTTGTATTTCTGAAAGATTATGCTCTTCCTCCGCAATACTCGGTTCTTTTTCTACGGAATCGAGGTAAAAATGACCATCGGTAAAAACTAGTCTAAAACTGCCTTGATGTGATGTAGAAAAAATTATGGATCCTAATCCCAATGGGTTTCCGGCGTCAAAATGTTCTTCAGTTATCTCAAAATCCCTTCCACTGGTCAGAGAGAGAAAATCGAAAAATTGTTTCCAGGTTGTGATGGAGGGTAGACCGATTAGTCCGCTAATAATTTGGAGCATGCTCTTTGCTCCGGTGTTCATCTCGTAGTGGTTATTTGCATAATTTCTGGAATAAGCTATACCTGGAATATTTGATGTGATTTCTGCCCATTCATTGCGTGCCTCGTCTAAATTTTGAGAACTTTCTGTGTTATATTTAGCGAAAAAATTTTTGATAGCTACCAGCTGTGACATTGTTGGCAACGTTTTTGGCAACGTTGCTGGCAACATTGTTTGCAATTCCTCTGGCGACAGCACGAGCAAAAGCCGTTGTACTTCAGTAATCATTCGATTAATGACGTTGAGATTGAAGGTTCCATCGTCGTTGCTTAATGCCATTTTAATTATGTTTCTTACTGTAGTTTCACCGCAGTCAGCAAATGAAAGTTCCGCCTGTTGCCCGATGTGTCCAATATGATAAGGTAACAGAGGAGCAGCGAGCGTTGACTTCTTTATTAATCGAAATACTTTTAGTTCAGTACCAACTGCACGCTCAACTGTGCGCTCAACTCCGTCGCTGTGCCCAAAGGCAGGTTGTTCGCTACGCTCGTTTTCTTCATATCTTGACTTGACCCATTCCTGAGACAAAGTTCCATTAGAATCCAAGTAGTCGTAGTCTTCGTTAAAATATTCATGATAGGCATTTCCTACGGAGAGTTGCCTTATTTTTATCTCCTCCTCCTGTAAACCTTCTTTTATACCTCGGTAATAATTTAGAATATCCTCTTTTTTCTTTATTTTAAACCAGAGGAACGCAGAGATTAGGGGGAGAAACTTGGAGTTATTTCTATTTTTGATTAGCGAACCAACCACGCGGTTAATATTTTTTTTGAAATTTTCATTATAATGTTTTCTTAAACGTTTGGGAATTTCTCCATTTTCTGAGATGTACACAGCGGCAAATTTTTCAAAAGTCGCTTCATTGAATGGAATAGGTGATAGTGTGTGTAGGTCTTTAAAAAGTGCATACAGCAGTTCTTCCTGTTCTGAGGATAATAATCGAGAAGATTTTATTGCCAGCAAATCTTTTACTTGTTGAATTTTGAACCATGTGTCTTTTAAATATTGTTCGAAAACAATATTTACTTGTCGATCCATAGCGATCATTCCTGTTAACTTATTTTTGACAGTGGTGTCCATGAATTTGTTAAATTCACCCTCCCAAATCTTATACTTAACTCGTTCTTGATTCAGCCACTTGGTTGCTTCCAGTGTTCCGACTATTTCTCCCAAAAGATGGGGATGCAGATAAGTAGCAGCATTGTATGAAAGGTTGGTGGGTGCGAATGTATGAGCATCAGCACGGTAAAAAAGTTCCTCGCTTAGTGATTTGATTGGTTCGCTTTCTTCGGTACTAAATTCAGTGAGATTGTCTACTATTTTTCCTTCTGCCCAGACAATTCCGTGAAGCGGAGAAAGTTCTTGGTGTTTGATACTTAGCGGTGCAGCAAGATCCTTAATTTCCTCTATGGGGATGGATGCTTGAACATTTACAGATTTAGCGATAGTGATTGTGAATATGAGAACTGTCGGTATTGTTACGTTTATAAATTTATTTACAGTTTTTTTTGTGGTGATGAACATAGTTGTACCCCTGATTTAGTTTGTTCAGCATTTACTAGGAGGGGGATTATACAACTATAAGCTAAATCGCTACATTTAAAACTTACGATAACTAGTTGCTACCGATTAATTTACTGTAAACTTTGATTTTTAAATGGTCTCTAAGATATTTAATCACTTGGCCCCTGAGTTCTTCGGAAAAAAATCTTTGCTGACTGGCTTTCTCTGCACTTATATTACCTTCACCCGTTGTTGCGGCACCCGCAGTTGCTGCTGTTGGTATTTCCCGATATGCATGGATAATAGTTATGTCGTTGGCCTCATTAAAGACGAATGTTTCTTTCTTGCCAGGTTCAAGCCCAAATATCTTAGAAGAATTTTCAGAGGTTAGTGGAATTCCTTCTATATTGTCATCCAATATATTAATGGAACGGTCCCATTGTAGTTGAAACTTATACTTTGTCTGAGCGCTAAGAATGTTATCCTTGGCCCCTGTCTCTAATCCGTTTTTGAGTTCTTGAGTGATCTTTTCTTCCAATTTTTTTCTTTCTTCTAATGCCTCTTTTTGGATTAACTCTAGTGCCATCTGCCGCTTGGATTCGGCAAGTGTAGCAATTTTTGCTATTTTTTTATTGGTTGCATAAATCAAATGGTATCCAAACGAAGTTTTTGTAGGAGGAGAAATCTCTCCTGGCTTCAGCGCGAAGGCAACTTTCTCAAATTCTGGAACCATCTGCCCCTTTTGGATCCAACCGAGTAGGCCCCCTTTGCCTTTACCATAGAGGTCTTCCGTTTTTTCATCAGCGATTTGTGCAAAGTTGGCAGTGGTAACTTGTTTCGCAATTTCTTGAATCTCAGTTAACGCTTGCTCAAAGGTTTTTTTCTTATTACCGTTGTTACCGTTACCATTGCTTTTGTCCTTGTCTGCAACTGCCTCTGTCCCTTCTTCTGCCTTTTCTGCTTTCACCAGGATATGTCGCACTTCTACTTCTTCGGGCTGATTGAGAAGAGATTTTTTGCTCTGAAAATAGGCATCAATCTTCTTTTGGTTGGCAGGATCGTTGGCAAATTTTTCAATTCTTTCTTGGGGAATTTCCAAGAAATTTTTTAACTGGTCCTTACTGATTTGGATGGCCTGAACTTTGATAGTGTCATTTTTTAGTGCCAGGCGCTCTTTCAGGAATGATTGGGAGATGGGAACTGAGCTAATGATTTTGTATATATTTTTAGCTCTTAGTTCATCTGCCATAATTTTTTCATAGTCTGAGGGTGTATACCCATTATGTGCCAGAATATTTTTGTAGAGGGTGACATCAAATTCCCCTTTACTTCCCCCTATCTTAAAGTAGGGCTGCTTTTGAATCTCTTCGGCAATTTCACGATCGGAAGGAATGATATTTGTTTTATAGGCCAAACTGAGGATTAATTTTTGATCAATCAAGGATTGAAGCACCCCCTGCTTGATATTGAACTGCTCAAGTTGTTGACTACTAAGATCTTGTACCCGCAACAACTTTTTCATTAGCTCTGTTCGATCGGCCAGGAGGCGCTGGTATTCCATTGCCTTTATCGGCAAACCATCGACGCTCGCTACAGAATCACCACTTAACTGACCACCAAGCTTGGTGTAATACCCGCTAAACATGAATGATAGGATGATAAAACCAATAAGCACCGATGCGATGATACTGGCAGTCTTTTTTTGAAACGATGAACCTGACATCTGCTGCTTCCTTGTTGAGTAAAATTTCACGCCGCCGCCACACATTTGGTTAAACATGTGGCCAATAGCTAAACATGTGGTTAAAATTCTATAGTTATTATTTTTTGCAGTCAAAGATTTTGTGCGGTACCAACTTCAACAGCTCAACCTGGCCCTGATCCCGGCACATTAGCTTCACTACAATGTAACCTTATTTGTAATCCTATTTAAATAAAAGCAGAAATAGAATATGAAAATAGAATATGATAGTTGGCAGATGAGGATCTTTTAGGTAACCTTTGTGTAGGTTGTATTAAGTTGTAGTAATTTAGGTCTATCATGATACATCTCCTTCAAACCCCAAAACGCATAAAACTCGTTCTAAACGTACTCGTTTTAGCTATTTCGCTATATGTCGCTGCGAAAAAAGATTTTAGCACAGAAAACCTGACATTCTTTCAGCAGATGGTGATTAGCGCAACCGCCCCTATGCAGCAGATGATTGTGAATGCACGGGGTGCAGTGCTCTTTTTTTTACGCCACTATATTCTGATTGTTAATGCAAGCATAGAAAATGATACCTTAAAGGGTAGGATTCAGGAGCTTGAGTATGCCATATTTCAATTAGGAGAGGTCAAGCGCGAGAATCAAAGGCTGAAGGAGTTACTAAAATTCGGAGAAGAGGTTCCTCGGGAGAAAGTTTTGGCCCAGGTAGTTGGGCTTGATGCTTCTAGCGAATTTAAGGTTCTGCGAATTAACAAGGGACTGCGCGATGGTATCAAGTTGAAGTCCACGGTGGTTACTAGTTTGGGATTGGTAGGGTATGTCTATAGGGTGGGTGATTATTTCTCGGATATACTAACGATATTGGATCCCAATGGGCGTATAGACGGAATTGTTGCGCGCACCAGATCCCACGGGATTGTGCAGGGATTTACGAATTCAAAATGCATTATGAAATACGTTACTAGAACTGAGCCAGTATTAGTGGGAGATGAGCTAATTACTGCAGGGTTGGGAAACATTTATCCCAAGGGTTTGCGCATTGGGACTATCAGTTCGATTGGGAAAGAAAGTTATGGGATAACTCAAAAGATTGAAATCGTTCCTAGCGTAAATTTTAGGAAGTTAGAAGAAGTAATAGTGCTCATAAATAAGTGACGAAAATAAGTGACAAAAATAAGTGACGAAGAGAGCCGAATATAACTAAACATAACTAAACATAACTAAAAATAACCAAAGATAATGGAAGATAGATAAGAAAAAATGAAAATAGGAAGGATGATAACTGCATTTATAGTTACGATAATACTAGTAATTATTTTTGAAATTGTGACTACTGCAGTAATTCCTGCTTTGGGGGTTCAAAAATATCGACCCGCTTTTTACATGTTAATTATAGTATACTTATCCTTAAGGATGGAGTCTCCAATATTACCGATATTGATTTTTGTAGTAATGTGGTTTCATTCTGCCTTTACTATAGAGGGTTGGGCATTTGGCACTTGTGCAGGGATATTTACTTCGATATTGATCAGCTCGTTAAAAGATGTCATGCATTTCAATACAAATTTGGTTACGATAGTCAGCGTACAATTGTTGCTTTTCTTTTGGTTCATCATAGAGTCACTGTTGATACTTACGAAGCTGGGGGAATTTCATTATTTGTTGGAAAGATTTCAAAATTTTCTCCCGGAAAGTATGGTGCTGGCACTTTTTTCCCCAATCTTATTTGCGTTGTTAGACAAGCTGTGGCACGACTCAGAAGAGGATAAGATGGGAGTTGATGTCTGATGTTTGACCAAGAAACCTTAATTAAGCTGCATCGACCGCGTGCCAACTTAATAGCGAATGTTATTTTGTTTATGTTTTCCCTGATTTTAGCGCGTCTGTGGTATCTGCAGGTTTACAGGGGAAAGCAATTACTGAATTACTCCTTACAAAATAGATTGCGACGAGAGGAGATAGAAGCTCCGCGAGGGATGTTTTTCGATCGCAATGGAGTATTAATCGTGGACAACGTTCCTCGTTTTGATGCTGTGATCATTCCTCAGTATTTGCAACACAAGAAGGAGACTATCAAAAAGTTAAGTGAGGTTCTGGAAATTCCAGATGAGATGATTTATAAAACGCTGAGCAAAAAATCTAATCTGGCCAGTTATAAACCAGTGATCATCAAAAAAAACATTTCTCGTAAAGAAGTAGCAGTCATTGAAACTCAAAATGATGAGTTACCAGGGGTAGCTGTTGATACTTGTGTGAGTCGCGAATATATTGATCGAGAAGTAGGCGGACATCTATTAGGATATATTTCTGAAATTTCTTCAACACAATTACCTAAGTATCGTAATCGCGATAATATCGATTATAAATTGGGAGATTTCATTGGTCAGGCGGGATTGGAAGAGCAGTTAGATCTATATATTCGTGGACAAAATGGTTATGAGTTTGTGGAAGTGGATGCAACCGGCAGGAGAAAATTTAGGCCACAGAGTATGAGTGATGGTGGTGGGGAAGATGATCTTTTCAGGGAGATCAAAGATCGGCCGGCAGTCCCTGGGCCTAATGTGACGTTGACGATAGATCGCGATATGCAACTTAGTGCATATAATGCTCTAAAGGGAAAGGAAGGAGCGGTAATTGCGGTGGATGTAAACACCGGAGAAATTCTTGCCATGGTTTCATTGCCTTCTTTTGATCCATCTTTGTTTAGCAAGGGATTTACTAGCACTTATTGGAGATCTTTAACTAGGGATCCTCGGCGTCCATTACGAGATCGAGTAATTCAGGAGCACTATTCTCCTGGTTCAACTTTTAAGCCGTTGGTAGCATTGGCGGGCCTAGAGGAAAACGCTGTAGATGAAAAAACCGAAATTAGTTGCACTGGTCAATTTCCTCTTGGCAGAAAGGTATTTCATTGTTGGAAAAAACATGGACATGGACCAGTTGACACTTACCGTTCAATTAGGGAATCGTGTGATATCTTCTACTACCGGTTAGGAAAAAGATTAGATATTGATACGATTGCTCATTATGTAAGAGCATTGGGTTTGGGAAGAAAAACTGGAGTAGGGCTTCCTCACGAAGTAGGTGGCCTAATTCCTGATCGCGAGTGGAAAAAAAAGAGAAGTGGAGAGGAGTGGATGCTGGGAGACACCATATCCTGCGTGATCGGCCAATCATACGTATTAGTGACCCCATTGCAGTTGGCCATGGCCTATTCAGTAATTGCTAATGGGGGAAAGCTCTTTCGTCCTTATGTTGTAAAAAAGATATTTTATAATTCTGGCGAGGTTGTAAAGTCCTATTCTCCAGAGTTAATTTCTGAGGTCAAGCTACACCCTAAAGCATTAGCAGTGGTGCGTGAAGGTTTGCGACAGGTGGTAAATGAACCCAAGGGAACTGCCTATAGCTATGGTCATGGTAAGGGGCTGGGGATTGCGGGCAAGACAGGAACTGCGCAAGTGATCAAAATGAGTGCAGAAAAATTGTTTTCTAAGTGCGAAGAGGCCGAATATAAATTTCGCCATCATGCATTGTTTGTGGGGTATGCCCCATATGATGAACCCAAAATTGCGGTTGCGGTCGTGATAGAACATGGTTGTCACGGTGCTTCCGCGGGGGTACCGATAGTGGTTGATGTTGTTTCTACTTATATGAAAAAATATTTCCCTGAGTTGCATAAAAAATATTTGCAGCAAGAGAAGGCCAAAGGCATTTTGATGAAAGCACCTCCACCAAAGAATATTATTCAGGAGGAAGAGGACACTGAAGTAGAAGAAGATGCGAGCTACGAAGAGGGGCCCGTAGGGGCAGCAGCCGCTACTGGGCAACGAAACAATAACGTAGCGAATGGGAGTGTTGGAAATAGCGGTAGTAGTGGTAATAGTAGTAGTAATATTAGCAAAACTGGAGCGGGCCAAGGCGGACTTGGTAAAAAGATGACCATTGGCTCAAGAATTGGAACTGGTATTGGTAATGAGGGCGTGGGGCGCTGGCAAGGGAGTGGTGCAGATTCAGGGCCAGATGGACCGGAGTCAAAAATTGAAGAACAGGGCGATGATGAATGATATTGAGCGGATTTGATGAGGTAATGATGTGATGATCTACAGAGGTGATAATGAATAATAGTTCTTTGCCTCCAAAATATATACAGATGCTAAAGCGGTATGACTTTAGCTTTTTTGGAACAATGATTGTCATTTTTATAATTGGTATTCTCAATTTATATTCTGCCACTCATGCAACTAGCGACAAGGCCCTGTCAGAATTATATAAGACCCAGATAATTTGGTTTTTTATTTCGTTATCGGTGGGGATGATAGTGAGTTTTATTCGCCCCAAGACATTATTTAGGTATTCGTATGTTTTCTATGCTGTTAATTTGTTATTATTGGCATTAGTTCTGTTGATAGGAGTAAAGGGTTTAGGAGCTAGGCGTTGGTTGGATTTTGGGATTGCTCGCTTGCAGCCTTCGGAAATGATGAAGATTGGGATTGTTTTGGTGTTGTCTCGCTGGTATTCCAAATTTGATCCTGAACAAGAGGTTAATCTCAAGGAGATGATCATTCCAGGAATCATGACCTTAATTCCTGCGTTATTGATAGTGGTTGAACCGGATTTGGGTACGGGACTAATTCTAATGTTGGTTTTTTTCACAATTACTTTCTATCGACGATTGCAGTGGAAGACCATAGTAATTCTTTGTCTTTTAGGCGTTGTTACCGGATCTGTGATGTATAAGTTTGGGTTCAAGGAATATCAGCGACAACGGGTGATTACGTTTATGGATCCTTGGGGCGATGCCCAGGGATATGGATATAATGCCATCCAGTCGGAGATAGCGATCGGTTCAGGGCAGATCTTTGGTAAGGGATTTAAAAAATCTTCGCAGGCGTCACTCAGTTATCTTCCTGAAAATCATACTGATTTTGCTTTTTCAGTATTTAATGAAGAACACGGACTTTTTGGTTCTCTGGTACTTATTACCATTTATATAATATTGATTATGCGTTTTATTTGGTTGGCCACTTCAGTTTCAAATTTTTATGATTCGATTCTAGCGATGGGTTTGATGTCTATCTTTTTTTGGCATACCTTCTTTAATATGTCGATGGTTACTGGTTTGTTGCCGATTGTAGGGATCCCTCTTCCGTTAGTTTCTTACGGTGGTTCAAGTTTGTTGACCTTCAGTGTTTGTTGTGGATTAGCAACTTCTGTTAGTAATTCGAAAAATTTGTTTTAATTTTATATGAAATTGTAAAAAAACTGTAAAAAAACTGTAAAAAAATTATAAAAAATCATATAGGTGTTGCAGGTGTTACAGTTTGTTTTTTTATAATATAGTAAGGGTCTTTATAAAAAATAACCTCATCATCTGATTTTGGTGTCGGGTCTTTGAAATTTGTTATCTTTAGTCCTGCCTGGTTGTAATTGTCACATTTTACAACGGTTGCGCCTAAATAATATTTGATTAAAAAATATTCTCTCCATTGAACCACGTTACTACAATCTGCAATATTCATATTGCCATAATTATATTTAAGTTGTTTCCCTGCAGCCGTTACGAACTGTATAAATGGTCGTTCATGGGCCGTAAATACCGATGGTAAAATTGTTGACACGAGCATAAATATTAGTGTAACGAAAAAACATGCTTTCTTAAAGAAGCGCTTAAAAAAAACATCGCTGATGTAATTTGTAATCAAAACCGCCGAGACTAAAGATAGTCCTACGTGGTAAGGGTAAGTGTACCAAGGGCCTTTGTGCTTGGATAAACTTAAACCTAATATATAGATTATGACAACGGTTAAATTTAACAAAACAGTGGGATAATATTTGGTAAGTTTTCTACCAAATACGAAAAACGGTGTGATTATAAATACTGGCAGCCATGGCCAATACTCTTCCCATATAACGTGAAGGTAGTATAGATATTTCCATTCTTGTACTCCTCGTCCTTGAACAAAGGAATAAAACAATTGTCGATTAAAATATTCCAAAAAAAATATTTTTCCGGTTAACGTGTAGTACCATGCTTCGTACATGAAAATTATCAATAAAAAAGTAAGCAAACTAATGAAACATATTTTTACAAAAGAAGAAAGCGGTATTCTCCAGTTTTTGCAAGCATCAATTTTTTTTGTCAATATATAAAAAATAATGAGTGATGTAGGGACAACTAAAGTAGAAGGACCTTTTGATAACCACGCAATTGCCCAAAAAAATCCTCCGAGCATAGAATAAATTGTTCGTCCCTGTTCCTTGATGGAACATAGTAAAAAATAAATGGAAGACATTGTGAATAACATTAGTGCTGGTTCAATCATGGGATTTCTACTGCTATTTATGAAGGTATGTGTAAAAAGCAGTGTCAGGGCCGCAAGCGCTCCATATTTGTAGTCAATAAAAAGTTTTCCAATTTTATATGTAAGAAAAATTGTAAACCAGGACATTAATAATGTGGGGACGACTATCGGAAGTGTTCCTGTCCCAAATAGAGAAATCGAAATTGCATTTATCCATATCAACATCGGGGGGTTATCTATGAAAGCTGTCCCGTTAATCGTATGAAATGCCCACGTCCATATAGGACGAAGGCTTAGCTCGCGGCCCATAAACGCATATACAGGGCTATCAACTCCAAACAGAATTATTGAATCGATGTTTTTAAAAATTATGACGAACGATAAAAACATAATAAAAAATATTTCAGTATTTGTGATGTCACTAAAATATTTTTTTAATTTACTAACGACCATACGAACATATCTCCCTTACCTGATTTTACTTAGGAATGGGAACTTACTTAGTTCTCGTTCCTAAGCGGCCCTACTTGCATAATGAATATTAAGAAGGTGTGATTCTAATATAGAAATTGTGAATTTAGTAGTATTTTAGCTTGTTGATGTAGGTTAGGAAAAATTTAGCAAGTAGCAAGTAGCAAGTAGTAAGTAGGTAGCTGTTCAGCTCACCTGTTAACTGCTTTTTGGCCAAGAGGAGTAACCACCGGAGATGTTGTTGGTGTTGTAATACCCATTATAGGCCATAATTTCGCATGCCAGAATCGATCGTATTCCGTTTTCGGAGATGAATAGTATTGGTACTGTTTTGCTTTGAATTAGTTGATATTTTTTTTCTAATTCCTCTAAGGGAATTCGTAAAGCACCTTGGAGTTCTAATGGCGGTATAAAATCTATTTTGGATACATCTACCAAAATAAAGTTTTTGCTCCTATCTTGGTATATTTTATAGGCGAGTGTTGGTGAAAGATCGTTGTATACCAATCCAGAGAAAATAAAACTTTCTGTGATTTCTTCTTTGTTTTTTATCCTAATTAGGTTTGTTTTTTGTACTGCTAATTTTTTCTCAATATGTATTTCTAGTCGAGCGACTTTGTTGCTCAAATCTCTGATTTTCAGATCCAGTTCTTCAAAATTTCTAAAGAGATTGAGTCTGAAGTTCACAGAATACTTCCCTATAAATATTAAAATAAATGGGATGTGCCAGCTGGGGGGTGGCCCTTGAATAGCGCAACCCATGTACTTTTAAGAATAGCTGTTATTGTGTTATTGGAGGAGAGGGTAAAAATTACCGAAGTTGAGTGGTCCTGTAACAGTTGATGTTAGGAAACTCGAAGTAAAAAACAACACTCCTTCGTAGATTCCTTGCGAAAAGGTAGGGCCATAATGTTCCTTGCCGGTTAGGTCAATCAACTCAGTTAGGTCAGTTACTTCCTTTGTTATGGATTCGTTATTAGAGATAGCAGATGCATCCTCTGCTATCTCATTTTTTATTTTAAATACGATAATTATTCCTTGTTGAATGATTGGAAGCAAGATAATCGCAAGAATTATTTTTAACAACACAGTAAAAGTAAAATCTTCGATACTGGCCGATGGTTGATTGAATGAGGAAATAATGATAATTGCTGCACCTAAAAGATGTCCAGAATAAGAAAGACCGAGTGCTAGATTTTTGTGGATCATTAATTTGTTAAATTCCATATTTGAACGGAAGTAGTATAGTTTGGAAGACAGTCCCAGTAAAACTATTGCGAGCAACCAGTAGTACAACAATAAGAAAAAAGAAAAATTGGAGTATGTTATCAATGATTTTATAACTAGTGCGATTGCTGTGGCCTCAGCAAAGCAGATGATGCTGTAGCAGATATTTTTTCGAGTGACCACTTCATCTTGATATTCAAAATGGAAAAGAGTGATACTTTCCATAATATAAATCGAGATGATATAAAATGTGATTGCGATCAATGCCTGTAGCATAAAACCGAGAAAAGCATTAAATGGCCCATACTCGATATCAAAGAAAGGAGCAGTTAGAATAATTGCTACCCCTAATATTCTAGAAAAAAAATAAAGGGTGTCTGCAGGATTTTGAGATGGATAAAACTTTTTTGTTAATTTTGGACGTAGCGAGACCTTAAGAGAAAAATGAGTGTACTTGTAGATTAAAAGCAACAAACATAAGGTGAGAGCAATAATTGTGCGTAAAATTAATTTATCTAGGGTTTCACTCATATTTATAGGACCTCTTTAATTTATAGGGACTCTCTAATTATAGGGACTCTCTAATTTTTATCTTTAATGATCTCTTTAGGATCTCTTTAATATCTACTGAAAAATCTTCATTTTTTTTGTTAAAAAATTCGGGAAAAAGTTTAGGGGTGAGTGATCCAGTGGTGCCAAATTCATTATTTTGACCATAAAAAGGTAGTTTTTGATTACGAAAAAATTGCACTGATTGATAAAATTCCTCGGTAATTTTAAAGTCCTCAGATGATAAACCTCGGTCAAGGTGTGCATAAGCACGATGAAATTTCCAAACCTTTTCATCATTTTCACCAGAAACCCAATGACCATACGCGTTAAGCCCGATGTAGATGGCGATAGGGGGCATGGGCACTAAAATATTTTCTTTTTTCAAATTTTGTTGATATATGGCCATTCCGATGTTACTAACGTTCCGATCAAAAAAATCTTTAGAAACCTGCAAAATAGCAGTTTGTGGATGTTTATTGGGGGTAATCAATCGATATTTGTGGTAGTGGGATCTTATGATGATTCCAGTACTGAACGCGTCCACAAGCACAACTGAGAATGGAGGTATTTCTTTGAATATACGGGGTAGAGACCTTTCGCTGGTTATGTATAATGGTCGATTTTTATTATATGGACCTTGAGACAATCCGAGGAATGTTAGAATCAGCAGAATGTATATGGAAAATTTACTCATTTCTCGAACACACTTACTTTTTGCTAGTAATTACAGTGTTATTATGTTGCCGGTTTATCGTTTTTTGTCGATTTATCTTTTTATTGCCGGTTTATCGTGTCATTACGTTATCGCATCGCTTGAATGGACACTCCGTTTATTATACTCAATATTTTCTTCTTTTCGCCAGCGCTTAATTGTTTTAAATCACAATGAATACGTTCAATGCGATGGACATCACTGAATTTTTTAAATAAGTCGGTTGCTTCATCGATATTTATAAATTTTTTTCCCTGCGGAAGGATCTTGACAACTTTTAGTGGGTAATACTTTTCTTCCTGGTTTTCTAAGTGATAGTACTTTGATAACCTTCCTTGTGATGAACAACGGATATATTCAATCTCTTTTTGTTGCAAAAATTTTTCTAGTTCAAGCAATACGCCTAACTCATTTTTGTGAAAAGATTCAAAAATTTTTGGAGGTATTATATTTTTGATGATTTTTTGTGCATAGGTATTTTGGCTGTTTTTTAAAACCTCGTTGAGAAAAAAATCATCGTGTTTTTGATACTCCTCAATGTCTGAAGGGATTACATATTCAGCAGGAGAAGTTTTAAAAAATTTCGAGAGTAACTGTTCTAGACAAACTGCACGATAATGAAAATACACCATTAAAAACATGTGAAAGCGACCTAATAAAAAATCATCGAAGGAGGAAACTGCGCGTTCATTTATTCCTAGATAGACCTCCTTATGCCCTTTTTTATGCTCCTTGCAATCTAGAATACAAACATCTAGATTATCGATGATCCATTCAATGTCGAAGTGTCCATAACTAACTCCACAAAAATAACTGTCGCGTAACAAATAATCCATCCGGTCGCAATCTATCTCACTGCTAATTAATTGATGTAGTAATGGAAAATAGTTGATCCCTTTTTTTAATTCAAAATATTCCGGATCGCTACACTTTCCGGAAATTAAATTGGCAATGGCATTAGCATTGACGTCAAATTTTTTTTTAACTTTTTTGAGAGAATCAGTGAAAGAACTGTCGACGATGATTTTTATAGCATAATCTTCATGTGTTGCCTGACGGGCATGGGCGCCGGTGTGGTTAGGAATTTTTAACAGAGAGAGTGGAGGCATAACTGATTCGGTAGAGTGGCTAAGTGGGGCGTGTCCGAGGTCATGTAGTAGTGCTGCCAGTTTGAATGTCTCTCTTATGCGTGAAAATTTGCATGAACCTTTGGACATGCTTTTACAAAAAGAGCGCGTTGAGAGCTTGTCAAAAACCCGTTCTGCTATTTTCATGACCCCCAAAGAATGTAAGAATCGAGTGTGGGTTGCCCCAGGGAAAATATACTCCGAAAGACCAAGTTGTTTGACCTTTCTAAGACGTAGAAAAAAAGGATCCTCGATGATGGGGATCTCTTCATCAAGTATATCGATTTGGCCATGTACCGGATCGCGAATTTCCATGGGGTATCCGTTGGAGGTAGAAACTAGAAAAGTCTAAGCGTCTTCTTCTTCGTAAGATGGGTCTTCTTCAGTACGACCAGTACTTTTGGCGTAGGTTTCATCGTCGTCTTCAAATTCATCCTCATTGTGACTATCTACGATTATGTCGTCAAAACCGTCATCATACCCCCACCCGTAGCCATATGGATGGCCATCGTCGCTATCTTCTTCGAGATCACTATTTTCCAAAGGGTAGTGCTTATCTTTATTTACCACCTGACCATCGTTATCAAGAACATCATTAGTTTCATCTTCCGAATTGTACCCATTGCCACCTTCATAGTGCTCAGCAGCAGATGATACTAAGGCATCTTTGTTGTCATCGCCAGCGTCAGCTGCAGCTGACGCAGCTAACGCAGTGCCTGCCGCCACTGCTGCAGCAGTGGTCGCAGCGGTAGTTACAGTTAATTTGGGGGATGGTTTATTTTTTTTAGGACTACGTTTAACTTGTCCCACTTTTTTGACTTCTTTTTTTAATCCCATCCTTGTACTAATTTTAATTATTGGTTTTCTACCGATTTTTGAAGATTTCTTTGTACCTTTGACCACACTTTTTGCCACACCTCTAGCTATCTTTGCCAATTTGTTGTCTATTTTGCTGTTTATTTTGCTGTTTAATTTTCTATTTGATTTGCTGCTTATTTTGCTGACTAACTTACCACTCACTTTACTCACTTTACTCACTTTACTCGGCTTACTCACTTTAATTTTATTGGCCTTATTAACCCTGGTTTTTTTTGTGCTGGTCTTGATGCTTTTAGTGCTGAGTGGGGTGTTTTTCTTTTTTCCGCTACGACTGTCACTTTTCTTTACAGAAATTTTTTTAATGGGGGTCTTTTTATTTTTTTTTGAGTTTTTGCTTGAAGATATTTTTCTGCCGGTTACTCTTTTAGTCACAGGGTTTTCCTTGTTGTGGTTTTTATTCAGGTTGCATTTTGTATCAGTTTGTATCTTTTTATATTCACACTCAGTAATAATAGTATGATAATTTGATTTCTTCAAGATCTTCGAATAACGGATTCGTTGATTAGCTTGTTTTTTCCTTGGATTCTATTCAAGAATGGGGCGACCCTGTTGTCGAAACCCTAAATCAGGCATGTAATTTTGGAATGTTGGCCTTATGTCTGCAGGGTCGTAACTCTTTTCGGAGTAGCTGGTGGTTGTAAGATCATTTTCCTTTATGTATGGGGCGATGTTTTCGCTCGCTCCACCGTTTTTTAGCAGACTTTTTATTGGTATCAGTTTTGTGGAATAATAATTTCTTTTGGCGTTGGTTTCTAGACTGAAGTCGTAGGGATGAGGAAACATTCCTGTTTTTTCATCTGCACCATAGATGCCTCCGGGAAGATAAGCGGTCATCAGTCGCTCGCTGACGCCCGTTGTCCCATCCATGTTTTCCCAATCGACTCCCCCAGGCAAGGTGGCCAGTGGCGGGTGATATGCCATGGTGTAATAGTTAGTAAAGTCGGTACCTGCGGGGGAGTTGGCAGTATTTTGTAGTTGGTCATTCCAGTGCTTTTGAATTAGCGAACCTAAAGATGGGATTCCGGGACATTTTGTGTCGGCGGCCGGTTCTCTAACTCCTCCCAAAAAGAAATATTCAAATTTTCCACCGATACTTGAGCAGACCGATTTTACGTCACACGAAGTGCTCCCTACTCCGCAAGGGTATAGTTCATTAGCGGCAGCAGCATAATTGTCTTTAGAAAGACCAGCATCATCAGTACTAGGACCTCCTGGTACGCTGGCGCCTTTAGCACTGGCACTGGCACGTATCGCATTTGCGATCTCTTTTATTGCGTCAACGTAGATCTGAATAGAAGCCTTTGCCTCAAAGATATACTTAGCGATGGCATCTCCCATTTCCATTTGTTTGTAGTATGCGATACGTTCGTCTGCACCCCACAGTGGTGCAAAAATGGGGAAAAAAACTTCTCCTGTGGCATTGTCGCGACCAATGTCGACCACGAAATCTGGAGTGTCGGGTGGGTGGGGGGAACTGTCGGTTCGACTGTGAAATGTAGGTATCAGATAGTTCATTGCTTCATAACCAGTAGGTGCTCGTGCTGAGGCGATGGCGGCATTGATGGAATTGCCCGAATAATGTGATCTGAAGGCACGGAATTGCACGGTGTCATAGAGACCGGCGCGAGTTTGTTTATTGCCGTCTGCCACTTCAAATAGAGATTTGTCTGTACCTGGGATTTGCATTGACAGGTGATTGAGGAATGCATAGATCATGTTGGGTACTCCGTAGACGACCTGGGATCCTTGAGGTACTCCACCAACGGCGTGGGTGTTGGCATTTTGGTTGGTAATCCAAAAATTTGATACTCCACTTTGATCACCCGGTTGAGGGAGAGGGCAACCGGGGATATATTTTTTGGGATTACTGCATCTAACATCATCGTTTGTTCTTGTGTCGAGCAGATATCCCAGGTAGGAATAAGAACGGCGAATATCCTTTCTGGCAAAAACCGATCGGTTACTGCCGTCGTTTTGGAATTTTCCCGACATAAAGATCATCGGTCCGATTCTGCCACCAAAGGGTTTGGCGGCAGCGTAGGCAGTGAGAGTAATACCGTTACCAGAAAACGGATTGAAGAGGCCAGTATATTCTGCTTCTCCCTTGAGGGCGTAGTAGGTCAAGATGTCTGGATTTTTTACAAATCCAAAAGGATACCCTGGTACTGGAATTGCTGCCTTGGTAGCGGCACAACTTGCATCGCTTTGTAGATCGCCGGTATTTTGTAGTTTTAGTACCCCCGTGGTGCTGGAGAATATGGTGTACATGATAGCAAAGTTGATAGAATGCAGATGTAGATCGACATAATATTTGCTTTTTACTTTACTATAATCAATTGGCAGTGTGCTTAGTGTAGGAAGACCCCCAGAGGAAGCATCAAAGGCGTTAGGGATTATCTCTGTCATGCGGAAGCTGGCCTTTAAATCAGAGTGATTGGTACCAGATTTATATCCCGGAATATCGCCGTTGTTTTCTAAGTTGCGATAACCTGACAAAAATGCCTTCACCGTTCTCTCGTATAGAGGGACAGTGGCATCCCGTTGAAAGAGGTTGTTGATAGAAACACAGTTTTGGCCGCTCATGCAAATAGTCACCGGGGTTGTTGCTTCACCGGGGGTAAGATTCATGATCTTTTCTAAATTGCGAATTCTAAATGCCAGTTCTATCGCTTTAATCCAGGCCCCAGTGCGATCAATTGCTATGTTGCTGGCCCTTTTGAACAATTCTTTGGCCTCTTCTCCTGCTGTGGACTTGGAAGGAACCCCATAGGTCCAGTGTATTGCAGTTGAATAATTAATGTCTGAGCGCTTTGAACAATTGTGTCCTTTTTTTTCAATCAGCACATTCCCTATTGAAGACATGGTATCATCAATTGTGCTATATCCTAATTTTCCAAAGCGAGGTAGTCCAGGGGTAACAAATATCTGGCACATGGGAACATCGGCGCCTTGGAATTCAATGCAGACTGAAGGGATATTGAATTGATCGACGTTATCGGTGTTCAATACATCAGTTTTCATAGTAAAGTCCATTGTCCCGCCGGTAGGACTTTGGGTTTTACTTCCAAGAGAGAGGGTACCCAAAACATAGTATTTAAACATCCATTCTTTGAAGGTATTCCTCATTTCCCAATTTAGGTATGCGATAGTGGAGAGCTGGCGTGCCTGCACTGCTGCACCGGCAAAGGCAGCGGCATCGATAGCATTTTGTAAGTTGATCTTTGCTTTGACAAATAAACCCACATTAACCACAAATGCGATACAGGTGACAATCACCAAAAGTGACATACCAAAAAAGATGGAGAGTTGTCCTTTTTGGTATTCTCCGTACTTTAAGTCAGCTGTATCTCTTAGATCCCTTATTCGATCCCTTCCCATAATTTTATTTTGCGCTGTGAAATAATCGAAGTAAAGCCAAAAGGGTTTTGTTGTATCTACAAAATCGGCGTAAAATTATACTAATGTTATTATAATTATGAGGGGGCGCAAGCGATGAGCGTAGTCGATAAAAGGGTTTTTAGATTTAAAGATCCGGTTTTAGAGTTTTATTGTCCACTTTGTCGTAGCAAAAGATATTTGATGTACCGCTCAAAGTTGAGTAAAAAAAATTATTTACAACTATTGATACTCTCGATAATTTTGGCGTTTGGAACCTATCCTTGGATGGGTGAAAGATCTTTTGTCTGGCCTTTAGTGGTTTGGGGAGGAGCGGAATTAGTGTTGAAAATTTTTTTTAGAAAAAATATTCCTTGCCCTTACTGTGGCTTTGATGCGACTTGGTACAAGAAGGATGTAAGGGTGGCCAAAAGGTTGGTGGCAGAATTTTGGAAAAAGAAAATGCCGGTGGAGAAGAACGTGGATGCGAGCGAGGGGGCCAATTTATCGGCCACTAGATCTGCTGCTAGGCCTGCTGCTGATGGATCGGTCGATTCGTCGGTTCGATGATCTGGGATTTGGAAAAATTACTGAGATAAATTTACAGAGATAATTTTATAAACTGCATGAGGAGCACGTCTGTTATCGGATAGTTAGCTTTTGAATAGACTTTTCATCTTTTTGCACTAACATGAACGTCATTCACTATGGATGATGCGTCTCCGCTGAGAGAGATGCACTAAATGAAGATCTTGGATTTTCATAAACAACGTACAAATGAGGATAAAAAGTCATGAGTGTGAACAAAGTAATTTTGATTGGACGGTTAGGACAAAACCCAGAAGTAAAGTATGCTCCTAGTGGAATGCCTGTATGTACCTTTAGTATTGCTACCACGGAATCATGGAAAGACAAAAATAATGGCCAAAAGGTGGAAAAGACAGAGTGGCATCGAGTAGTTGCCTGGGCCAAACTGGCGGAGATTTGTGGGCAATATCTTTCAAAAGGAAAGCAGGTATTTATAGAAGGGAGAATTCAAACACGTTCTTGGGATGATAAAGACGGAACAAAGCGGTATATGACGGAGATTTTAGCACAAAACGTGCAGTTCATTGGTGCAGCTTCCAGTAATAACAATAGTAATGCATATCCCAATAATGCCCATGCAGCAGCTGCTTATCCAACACCGGGGCAGGGGCAGGCGAATAATAGTTTTTCAAAAAATGCACAATCGCCAGATGGATTTGATGGTATGGGTGGCGGAGGGTATGGTTTTTATCCGGAGCTTGATCCGTATGCAGGCGTTGGAGGGACGGTGAACGGTGGCGGGGCCGAAGCAGCAGCGGTATCTGCTCCGTCACAGGCGTCAGATAGCGTGACTGCTAAGGGGGGATATACAGTGCCAACGGAGGATCAATTTTCCTCGGAGCACTTACCGTTTTAACGCTGTTTTAATGCCGTGTCAGATGGGGGAGGGAATGACAAAGAGTTTTTTTTCAGTACGACCAGATTCCATTATTTTTAATGACAATCTTATTTACGATCTTTATGTTAACGCTTCTTCGCTGGCCGCTAAGGAGAAGTTTGTAAAAATTTTTCCTGCAGGTGATTTTTTGGATATGGTCACCTTAAAGTCATTTCTTAAAAAATATTCTCAATTATACGTTGATGAGGAACATCGGAATCTTTATTTAAAAACACTGATTGGATCAGATCAAATTTCTGATGTGAAAAAAACTGAGTTTATTAAAGATACGGCGATTAGGTATTTTGAAGAGTTGTCTCTATTGCGATCTGGAGCAGCGCGGAGTGGATTTTGGCGGACAGTGGAGGAAAGTCGTAATCCTCTTGATGATTTTATTGGAGAGGTAATTCTTGGTTGTCGTGATTTGGTGATTTCTATGGTCAATGTATTACGTAGTTATGACATGAGTGGTTTATATGAAATGATAGCAAAACTTAGTTTTCATGATTTTTATACCTATGATCACTCAATCAATGTTTCAATGTATAGTATAGTCTTTTGCCGTGCTGGTGACATTTCCCAGGATAAGCTAATAGATATCGGATTGGGGGCCTTATTGCACGACATAGGAAAAATGCATTTGCCAACAAGTATTATCAATAATCCAGGAAAGCTTACGGAGGAAGAATTTTTGTTGGTTAGACAACACCCGTTGTATGGAGCAGAGTTACTGTCTCAACAAAAGGACAAAATTGCCCAGAAAACTAAGATTGACTTTGGATTGATGGATAATATTGTCCGAGAACATCACGAAAATTTCGACAGTACCGGATATCCTCAGGGATTAAAAGGTGATCAAATATCTTCGATGGCAAGAATTGTAGCGGTGGCAGATTTTTTCGATGCAATTACTACCAAAAGATCTTATTCAGAGGCATTGCCATTGCAAACAGCAATTGAAGTAATCGGTCGTTCATCAGGGAAAAGGATTGATCCGGAAATTTTTTCGATGTTACTGGGAAAAGTAAAAAAGTTTTACTTGGTTGAATGTAGCAAACTGAAGATTGCCGATACCTTTGACCCCAGTCAACCTCATCAAAAATTACCGTTAGAAGAATGTGGCGCTGGGACAGATATGGTTGACACAGCTACTTATGGAAAAGTCAAGCGGCGTCCAGAGAAGAAGCGCTCGCTTTCATTAAAAAATGGATGCCAGAGTAAGCGTAAGGTTTAAGTAATTATTATTTTTTTTCTGTAGTAGTACCAGCTGTAGTGGTCGATGGTTTATTAGAGGTACTCGTGTTGTTAGCAGCGTCAGTGCCTTTGTGTGCAGCGGTGGTGGTAGTGGCCGCTGGTATTTTCCCAGAATCAAAGATCGACTTGCTACTCATCTTTCCATGCATAGTGGCCAAAGTAAGCGACAACACTAGAAAAAGAACTGCTAGCGTCGTGGTGATTTTGTTTAAAATGTTACCTTTGGTAGGAAGGATGGAGGAAGCATTGGTATCCATCACCAGCCCGGCCTCAGCGCCTTTTCCGAAGTGGATCAGCACACTCAAAATTAACAATACAGAAATTATTACATGAATAATAGATAGTGCAGTAATCATAAAAATTTAAAACTCCTTAACATTGCTTATTAACTTATTACCTATTTATTTAATTATTTATTCAATTATTTATACGTTTGCCGCCGGAGTGCGGCTGCTGGACTGCAGCCGCTGAAGCAAACAATTTCGCAAAATCGTTTGCCTTTAGACTAGCGCCCCCGACCAGTGCTCCGTTGATGTCTGGTTGCTGCAACAAAGCATCAATGTTTTCGGGAGTAACACTCCCTCCGTAAAGTATTGGCAACAAGGCTGAGTTCAATTTTAATTGTTCTTGCAGCAGTTTTCTGATGTAGGCGTGCATCTCTTGTGCTTGTTCTGGGGTTGCCGTCCTTCCGGTGCCGATGGCCCACACTGGCTCATATGCCAGGAGTATTTCCGTTTCGATTTCGCTGCTACTGGCGACACCATTTAAACTGATATTAAGCTGCTCTCCAACGATACGGAGGGCATCGCCGTTTTCTCGTTCTTTCAACGTCTCACCGATGCAAAAAATAATTTTCAATTTATTGGCGAGTGCCACTTGGATTTTTTCTCTGAGTAACAAAGGATCTTCTTTAAATATTGCTCTTCGCTCAGAGTGACCAATAATAACAAAGTGTGCATCAATGTCTTTTAATGCCTTTGCGGAGACATCACCAGTAAACGCCCCTTTCTCCTTGTGAGAGCAATTTTGGGCGCCAACTTGGCCATTGGGAAAAAAAAGAGAGTGAACCAAGGGAATATGCACGAACTGAGGAGCAATCCAAGTTTCATGATTGGTAGTAGTAATTCCACTGACCAAGTTTTTAAAAGTAGCAAAAAACGCCCGGATTTCCTCTTGAGTCTGATTCATTTTCCAGTTACCAACTAAGTATCTCTTTATTACGTTCACCACATACACCCCTTTCTGGTTCACTTCTGGTCCACTCTCTTGGTTCGTTATCTCTTGCCTTACGTTGCGTTACCCTACGTTGTCTTATGTTGCCCTATTATATACTCATAAAGTCGATAAGTTGGGTATTTTTACTTCTTTAACGCGTTATACCCCAAATTTCAATGCCTGAATTCCTGGGAGTTCTCCATGCTCGATAAATTCGAGCGATGCGCCCCCTCCTGTGGAGACGTGCCCCATTTTTGCACTGAGTCCAGATTTGTTAACTGCGCTTACTGAGTCACCACCACCAACTAATGTAAATGCCTGTGAATGAATATCGGCCAAAGCGCGTGCGATATCCATAGTGCCCTTCGCAAATGCTTCCGTTTCAAACATCCCCATCGGCCCGTTCCAGAAAACGGTCTTGGCCGTAGAAATTTTTTCGCGGTAGAGCTGTACAGTTTTTGGGCCAATATCAAATCCGATCATTGACTCAGGGATATCCACTATTGGACACGCCGCAGCCGCCGCCTCAGGACCAGACGCTACCACATGATCTAGGGGTAATACCAATTTTGGCGCTGATGTTTGCTGTAGAATTTTTTTTGCAAGATCAAAATCACCCTCTGAACAGAGGGATTTTCCAATGATCTTTCCTTCCGCTTTTAAGAAAGGATAGGCCATAGCACCGCCGATAAGGAGATGGTCAACTGCCACCAGCAGCCGCTCTAGAGTCTTGATTTTATCAGCAATCTTTGCTCCTCCGACGATTGCTACGAATGGACGGGCCGGATTTTCTGTAATCTTGGTTAGGGCCTGAACTTCCTGTTTCAAAAGAAAGCCACCGAATGCTCGATCTTTAAAGAATTGTACTATGCCATAGGTGGAAGCGTGCTTGCGGTGTGAGGTACCAAAGGCGTCGTTGACATAGGCATCGCCGTAGCTCGCCAAAATCTTAGCAAAGTCCGGACTATTATCTTCTTCATCTGGTAAAAAACGCAAATTTTCCAACAACACTATCTTCGTTTTGGGCAGGTTCAGCAATGATTTGATTCCTCCATCTACCGGAGATTCAGTAAGGATAACCTCACTGTTTAATTTTTTTGCCAGATACTCTGCAACCAGTTTCAAGCTATATTTTGGAACTGCTTTGCCATCAGGTCGACCCAGATGGCTCATTAGAACCAACTTGCTAACGCCGTGTTCTAGTAGATAATTGATGCTAGGCATAGCTGCATCAATCCTGGTGGCGTCGGTAATTTTTTCATTCTTGATCGGTACGTTGAAATCAAAACGTGCGACAACTCTCTTTCCTTGCCATGAAGCTTCATCGATATATTTTAAGGCCATTAGAGTAAACCTCCGATATAGGCAGTCAAATCGACCACTCGATGAGAAAAACCAATTTCATTGTCGTACCAGGAGACAACTTTTATAAGTTTATCTACAACGTTAGTCAACTCGGCATCGAAATAAGAGGATTCAGTCGTGCCTTTGAAGTCCACACTTACTAACGGTTCCTCAGAATAACCAAGAATCCCCTTAAGTGGTCCTTCCGACGCTTCTTTCATTGCTTGATTAATTTCTGCTGCTGTGGCCGGCTTTTTCAAGATGGCAGTAAGATCAACAACAGAGACATTGGGAGTAGGAACCCTGATTGCGTAACCGTCGAGTTTTCCTTTCAGATCAGGAATTACCTGACCGATTGCTTTAGCGGCACCAGTAGTAGTGGGTATCATCGATAAGGCGGCAGCACGTGCTCGTCTTTTGTCTTTGTGGAATGTATCTATCAGGCGCTGATCTCCAGTGTAGGAATGAATAGTGGTCATTTGCCCGCATTC
>JADGBS010000009.1:24068-40843 GCA_015231325.1 Oligoflexia bacterium
GTAACACTTTAACGATTGGTCCCAAACAGTTAGTAGTACAACTGGCGTTGGAAATAATGTGGTGTTTATTATTATCATAGCTTTTGTGATTAATACTCATAACAAAGGTGCCGTCGATTTCTTTACCTGGAGCACAGAGTATTACTTTTTTCGTTCTTCCCTTGATGTGCGGAGACAATCCTTTGCGGTCAACAAACTTTCCGGTGGAATCAATTACGATATCAACATCCCAAGAAATTTTAGATGGATCTGTCTCTTTGTAGAAAGTAAGCGAATGTTCGCCAACGGTCATAACGTTGTCTTTCACACTGATCGGGGCAGTAAAGCGACCATGAACTGAGTCGTATTTAAGTAAGTGTGCGCAAGAATCTGGCCCATCCAAATCGTTCGCCGCAACGATATCAAAATCTTTTTGCGCACGTTCGAACCAAGCTTTAAAAACCATCCTTCCGATTCGTCCAAAGCCATTGATGCCTACTTTAATCTTCGCCATAAATCACCTCAATCTGAAATAGTGTTAATAGGATATTACTAGTACCCGATAATTATCGAGAATATACTACACTTATCCTATGGGGTGTAGAGCTAATTTTAACTATACCTAAAAATATGGAAAAATTTGTAGACAATTTTAGTACTATTATGTTCATCATGTACTAACGTATTTTACCATCATATTTTGAGTAGAGGATTTTATTTTATGAGCGAAAAGGCCACTCCTGGCGAGGTTGTTACTGCTATTTCAAAAAAGCAATTTATTTCTGATCTACGTGAAAAGGATTTGGTGGAGAGCACGTTTATTGTCAAATATATTGCGGTGATGGAAGGTCGAGATGGGCGACAGTATTTGAATATTGTTTTAACTGATAATTCTGGTGATCTCGAGGGGCGGAGCTGGAGCAATGCGACGGCGATTAGCGCAGAGATTAGTAAGGGAGATTTGGTAAAAATTAAGGGCAAGATTAATCTCTATCAAGGTAAAAAGCAGTTAGTGCTACAGGCAATTGAGAAGATCCCTTTGGCCATCGCTCAAAAATCTGCCGTTTACAAGGCGAGTGATTATATTGTGGCCTCCAGTAAAGATCCAGTAGTTGTCCACCAATTAGTTGTGCAAATAATAAAAAATTTGAATGATCACCATATTAGGTTATTGTTAGAAGAAATTTGGGCGGATCAGGATATAGTGGAGAAAGTTCTGATTTGGCCAGCAGGAAAGAGTGTTCATCACACGTATCAATCAGGATTACTAGAGCATATTTTCTCTTGTGTGGAGCTCGCAATTTTTTTGGCAAACCACTATCAGTTGAATGAAAATTACTTGGTTGCGGCCGCTATTATCCACGATATTTGTAAAATTTATGAATTGGATATTGTTTCTGGAACAGTGACTGATTACAGCGATCAAGGAAAATTGCTTGGACATGTTGTAGGAGGTGTAGAATTACTGGAGAAATTCTCTCAGCGTATCCCTGACTTTCCCCCAGAGGTTAAAATACACCTGAAGCATATTTTACTCACCCACCATGGTGAATATATGTATGGTGCTCCCAAGTTGCCACAAACCAGAGAGGCACTTTTATTTCACCTAATTGATTTGATGGATTCAAAGATGAGTGCGATGGAAGTGATTATCAAAGGAGACCAAAACCTGGGCAATTGGTCGGCATATATTAAGCATTTTGAACGTACGATCTTTAAACGGAAACTACCAACACTATAGCACTTACGTATAGCACTTACGGAACTTTCAATGGCAGAGTGATGGTAATAGATGTTTCTTCTCGGTAGGTAGATTCGATTTTAATTTCGCCACCCATTGCTTTTACGATGGAGTAGGCGGTGAATAGTTCTGGCATGCTACTCTCTCCAGGACATTTATTGGTGATAAATTGAGATAAGATTTCTTTCAACTTTGCTTCTTTTATTCCGATTCCATTGTCGCTGAGTTGCACTATGACATTTTGTGGCCGTTGATCATCTACTGATATGTACAACTTAATTTTTCCGATGAATTCTTTTAAACAGTCAGTTCCCTTCAGTGATTTTTGTTTTTCTTTTATGGTCTGATATGAACTACTAAGAAGGCCTATGAAGATTTGTTGTAGTCTTCCAAAATTTCCAAAAACGATAATTCCTTGTTTTTCTGCTTGTTCAGAGAATTTAACTTCAATCGCTACTTTGTCTTTTATATAAATATTCTCGCAGATTCCGACACTACTAGTGATTGCCTTAAAAAGATCCGTAGGTTTTTCAGGTGTATTGTCATGACGGGCGAATTCTATCAGCCCGGTGATGATGTTCTTTATTCGCGAAAGTGCTTGTTGACCGTTATAAAAATGCTCAGAGGATTCTTCATCAATTATTTGTTTTTCTTTGAACATGTCATGCAAAATGTCCCAGAAACCTTGAACTATAGTAAGTGGATTATTTATTTCATGGGCCACACCTGCGGCCAGACATCCAATAGATGCCAATTTGGAGTAGTGAATAACTTTTTCGTTTAACATACTAACATCGAATACTACTCCGATTATTCCCTCTGATGACAGTCTTGACTGGTCATGATTTTCACCAAAGATTGAAGAAAAAATAATAATATTTTTTTCTTTACCCAAGCTGGTGATTATTTTTGCATTGTACATTTGTACATGCGATTCTTTTTGAATAATTCCTTGATCTTTTTGAAGAAATTGTTTAGTTGTTTCTGGTGGAAATATTTCCGCGACGTTTTTATTCACAAGCGCTGAAAGGTCATCACTTTCAAACAAACGCAAAAATTCTTGGTTGTAACCCAAAAGGTTACCATTAATGTCTTTATAGAAGATAGGGATCGGGATAATATCTAACAATTCTGACGGAATTAATAAATTTTTTTTAAAAATAATTTGCGTATCCTTGCTCATAAAAAATCCCTCCACGGTAATTAGCTAAGGTAATTACCTAATTCACCGTTCAACTCCACGTTTAGTTTCCAGCTTGTTTTTTTCAATTTTTTTCTTGGCCACACTCCTATAATGGAAATAAATTTTTATTATTATGACTAAAAGTATACTTGCAATTATGAACGTTTGAGCATTTCTTCCGACCTGAATGACTTTATAAATATATTCACCACCATAATACGCGCTGTATACCCACACTGGCACGCTGATAATTGCGGCGAAGCCATCATAAAGGAAAAAGATGTGAAAACGTGTTTGCAGTGATCCGCCAGTAAAAAAAACTGGAGAGCGTAATCCAGGGAGGAATCGGGCAATAAAAAAAATACGATTGCCATACTTGTGCATATACTTTTGTGCTTTTGAAATTTTTTCTTCGGTAACCAATCTAGATATGTATTTGTGTTTCAGTAGCACTGGGCCAAAGCGTCTGCCGAGGAAAAATATCGTCGAGTCGCCGATCAATACTCCAGTTAATCCCACTGCAGTCATGATGTGTACATTTAATAGCTCCTCATATGCCAAATATCCACCGATAATTAGGACGATATCCTCTGGCAGAGGTAAACCAAAGCCACAAAGAATCAAGACACCGAATAAAACCGAGTACACTAATACGGGATTTAAAGTTAGCAGAAAAGAGACACTAGTATTGAATTTATTCATATTCATCGATGTTTTTAACTTTTTTATACCTTATTATAGTTTGTTAGACCTTGTACGCCTTGTGGCACTTCATTATTTTTGGAAGAGACGGTGTTGGAGAAATTATCCATCGTTACCTATCGCCGAAACTGGGCAGGAATCGAGTTGCTCTTTACATAATTCAACATCGGCATGGGCGGTTGGTTGCTTCTTTATGTAAGCATTGCCATTTTCATCCTCAGCAAAAAAATTTGGAGCAGCAGAATAGCATACGTTGCAGGCAATACATCCCTCACCATTTTCGTCGTCGGGACTAGTACAGTACCATGCTCCGGGAACATTTTTTTTGTGTTTAGCATTTTTGTTGGCCATAAATTCTCCTTGTGTTTGTATACTATCGTCATTTTAGTTAAGTGCGCAGAAGGACACGAGCATAATTGTATCTTATTTGCTGCACTTTTTGTATCATTGAATGGCGTTGGCGTACACATTTAAAAGAATATTTGATCGATAGCACTATTGCAATTCTTGGCATAACAAAGGGTAGAAACATGAACGACAAAGTTAATCAAAATTACACTCAAGAAGTAAGGGAGCGTATTCTGGCCAAAGCGAAAATTTGGGCCGAAAACAACTATTTTGATCTGGAATCACGAAAAGAGATTCAGGATTTGATTGATCAATCCCAAAATGCTATCGCTTTTAACGAACTTTTTGATCGCTTCTATAAAGATATTGAATTTGGTACTGGAGGATTGCGTTGTGTTATGGGGATGGGCAGCAATCGCATGAGTAAGTACATTGTTCGAAGGGCAACCTATGCCTTAGCGCAGACAGTAGATAAGTATTTTGCTAAAAATGGCGGGGAATTGCGGATAGCAATTAGCTATGATTCGAGGCGTTTTTCGGATCTTTTCGCTAGAGAAGCGGCTTCGGTGATCGCAGGAAGTGGGGCGATTGCGTATATTTTTGACCGATTAAATCCCACCCCTCTCCTCTCTTTTTCGGTCCGTTATTTGCATGCACATGCAGGAATAATGATCACTGCTAGCCATAATCCACCTGCTTATAATGGCTACAAAGTTTACTGGAACGATGGTGCGCAGGTAGTTCCTCCTTGTGATAAAGAAATTATAGATGCTTACTACGGAATAGATGACTTTAATAAGATTCCCTATGTTCCTTTTGAAGATGGAATTGTTCAAGGACGAATTCGATATATGGGAAGGGAGATAGAGGATGCCTACCAGCAGGTGTTAAGGCGTCGTTATTTTCATTTTGATTTGGCGCAAAAGCAAGGCGGAGAGTTAAAGATTGTCTTTACTCCGATTCATGGTACCGGGTACATTCCATGCCTACGTGCGCTAAGTGATTTGGGAATGAAGAGTGTGCGTTTAGTGCAAGAGCAGATTAGTCCAGATGCTGATTTCAGTACTGTTCCATCGCCAAACCCAGAAGATCCCCGGGCGTTAAAATTAGCGGTGGATTTAATGGAGAGGGAGCAGGCAGATATTGTTTTTGGTACCGACCCGGATGCTGATCGTATTGGAGTTGTAGTCAGAAGTCAGGCCCGGTCCCATTTTTTGAATGGTAATCAAGTAGGAGTGCTTATGCTCTACTACATGTTATCCAACCTAAAGGAGCGTGGAGAGTTGTCTGTTAATTCGTTAATGATCAAATCTATTGTGACATCCGAAATGCAGACAGCGGTGGCCAAACATTTTGGCATGGAGATGCGCAACACTTTAACCGGTTTCAAATGGATGTGTGCATTGTGGAATTTTCTTCAGAAGCAGGATCCTAAGTTACCGTTCGTAATGGCCAGTGAGGAATCTTACGGGTACTTGCTATTGAGTGAAGTGCGAGACAAAGATGCTGTGAGTGCAACCGCAATGTTGGCGGAAATGGCGTTGTGGTATAAACTCAAGGGAATGACCTTGGTCGATCTTCTCGATCGGCTTTATTGCGAGATAGGTTTTTTTGATGAAGGATTGCTCAACCTTGATTATTACGGAGTGGAGGGGGAGCAAAAAATTAAACGGATAATGGAGCTGTTTCGTAATTATAAGCACCCCACTCTTGGCGATGAGAAAATTGTTAAGGTTGAGGATTATTTGCAAGGGGAAGAAAGAGAGATTGCTGATGGCAATGTATTGAAGGTCAATCAGCTGGCACTGCTGAATACCCCAACGAGCAATGTTTTGGGGTTTACACTGGAGAGTGGAAGTAAAATTTATCTTCGCCCTTCAGGGACAGAACCTAAAATAAAATTTTATTTTTTGATCCATGAAATGAGCGATAGCGCATCTGCAAGTGCTAGGGCATTGGTTCTTGCACAGCAAAAAATGCGTGCTAAACAGCGAATAGAATTTTTTGCTAACTTCTTTCGAGAAGCAGCGGAAAAAGTTTAAAGGTTTAGTTGAAAGGGTTAATTTCAGTATGGGAATGGTATTAGTAAGTGGTGGGATGGACTCTCTGGTATGTGCAGCAATAGCTGCCAAGATCCACCCGCAGTTATATTTTCTACATCTTAACTACGGGCAGCTAACTGAAAGCAAAGAATTGTGGTGTTTTCAGCAAATCGCTGACCATTATGCAGTACCAGATGCGCGTCGCAAAATTATCGATATCTCTTTTCTAAAAGAAATTGGTGGGAGCTCATTGACTGATCAGCGACTAGAAGTTAGAACGGGAGGGGTCGTCGATTCTTCGATCCCTAATAGCTATGTGCCTTTTCGTAATACCATTATTTTGTCGTTGGCGGTGGCCTGGGCAGAGGTAGTGGGAGTACGAAAGATATACATCGGAGCTGTCCATGAGGACTCTTCCGGTTATCCTGATTGTCGCCCAAGCTATTATCGTGCATTGAATACACTAATTACGGAAGGTACCAAGGCCGGTAGTGAGGGTAGTGGAATCGAAGTTATAACTCCTGTAATAGATCATAGCAAAGATAAAATCGTTAAGCGAGGAATGGAACTGAGTGCTCCGTTTCATCTCTCTTGGTCTTGCTACAAGAGCGGGGATTTTGCTTGTGGTGTCTGTGATTCTTGTTTGTTACGGTTACGGGCATTCGCTCGCGCAGGCGTGAAGGATCCTATCAAGTATCGAGTATACTAAGCATAGTTAATTTTCAATGAAGTCATAATTATTGTCGTGAGGAGTGTTTTATGTATCAGTCGCTGATTGTTCCCCAGAACTATAAGTCACGTTTAGATTTGAAAGAAACCGAGAAGGGTATCCGTGGGATAAAGGAATTTTTCCAAATAAATTTAGCGGAAAGTTTAAATTTGTTGAGAGTGAGTGCGCCGCTTTTTGTAAAGGCAGGGGTGGGGATTAATGATGATTTAAATGGTACAGAAAAACCAGTTGCGTTCGAAACGGGAGGAAATTTTCGAGAAAGAATTGAGATTGTTCAATCTTTGGCAAAATGGAAGCGGATGATGCTGAAAGATTATGGGCTTAATGCTGGAGAAGGAATATATACAGACATGAATGCGATCAGACCAGATGAACATGTGGACAATCTTCACTCGATCTATGTCGATCAGTGGGATTGGGAGCGCAGAATTGGCGAGGGCGAAAGAAATTTAGACTTTTTAAAGTATATGGTGCGTAAGATTTATAACGTTCTGCGTCGTACAGAGATGTATATCTATGATAGATTTTTAATTAAACCGATTTTACCCGAGGAGATTACCTTTATTCACTCTGAGGAGTTATTACAGGAGTACCCTAAACTTTCTGCAATGGATAGGGAAAAAGAGGCGGCGCGAAAGTATGGGGCGATCTTTGTAATTGGTATTGGAGGAGAATTATCCGACGGTAGTATACACGACGGTCGAGCGCCTGATTACGATGACTGGACTTCGGTGACCGATCGAGAACGAGGATATTGCGGATTAAACGGAGATATTATTCTTTGGAGTCCGATCTTAGAAAGAAATTATGAAGTTTCTTCGATGGGAATTAGGGTTGATCGTGAGGCACTGCTAAGGCAATTGAAGATTCGCAAAGCGGAAGGGCGTCAGAATTTGTGGTGGCATCAGCGCTTATTGCAAGGCGAATTACCCCTATCCATCGGCGGAGGAATTGGTCAGTCCAGACTCTGTATGTTTTTTCTTAGGAAGGCGCATATTGGAGAAGTGCAGTCTAGTTGTTGGCCAGAAGAGATGCGAAAACTTTGTTGTGAGAATAATATATTTTTATTATAATGCGCTATTGCGTTGTGCATTGAGCGCCCATAGCTCAGATGGATAGAGTGTCGGCCTCCGAAGCCGAAGGTCAGAGGTTCAATTCCCCTTGGGCGCGCCATAATTATCGATACCGCTTTCAGCTGCCTTCAACTGCATTGCGGTAATCCGCCGTTCCATTCCGTTTTTAAGGTCGTTGTTAATTTCGATGAAAGAGTAAGTAATTGCTTCAAGATCGAGTTCTGGAAGGTTTGTCTCTTTGGGTGGGAAAAGCCTTTGCATAGTTTCGTTCGTTGCTTCAAGCAGTATTAGTAAAAAATCCTCTTTGCTAATGGTTACTTTTTGAGGAGTAGTAACTCCTTCAGTTATTTCACCTAGTAGATTGTAATTTTTAATCATATCTCCAATAAAGCACCGTGCATTTGTGAAGAATGAGTGTGAAAAATCTCCAGTACGGATTTTGATAGAATCGTATTCTCTATCCATTTCATTACAATCAAAAGTTCGATAATTTTCATCAACTAGTTCCTTTATCACAGCTAAATTTTTTTGTTGTAATACCGCGAAAGTATCAGCGAATAATTCCGAGTAGGCATTCACCAATTTTATTAGGGCAATGAACGAAGAAATACTTCCTCCAGGAGCTAATTGTTGGTATTTTAAAAAATTGGCATTTCTGATTTCTTGATTGCTTTCTTTTATTAACGCCATATACGCTGAGTAGAATATGCTTTGGACAGGTTGATAAATGATCGATAGATTGGGATCGCTCCACTCTGATAATTTTTTGCGATTTTCAATGAAAGCGCTATTTCCTGAATAATTTTTATATATCGTATCCGGCAGTATTGCAATTTCTGCCCATGGTTCATGTAGCTTTTTTAAATATTCACTAAATAGCATATGACCAAATTCGTGGTCGATAGCAGCGAGATTATCTGGGTATGTCTCGTTTTCGTCATATTGATTTTCATCGGTTAATTCGAAAATTATTTCCGATAAATTGGCAGGGGAATATGCTAAATCTCTTTTTTTTACGATTTTTATATCGTTAGGAGTGTAATTTGGCGTTATTTTTGTGGGGATGACTAGTTCGGACATTCCACAAATGATGCCATTATCCGCATGTCCGGATTTTTTCGGGACAATTAATATTAGCGAAAGATCTCCTCCGTGGGAGAAAGCAGGAAGATGTGAATAGGAAGAATACAGCGATTCGAGTTCTTGTTTTATTCTATGAACTTGCTTGAGGGATGTTTTTTTGCTGTAGTAGGTGTCGAGGAGTAGCTTATTGCCAATAGAGTTGGAGACAACTGTTTGCCAGTGTCCGTAGTTTTTTATTTCATCGCAGTTTGTTTCTGTAGCACTGAATGTCGTTTCGGTTAGAGTTAGTGTTTTCAAGGTAAGCATCATTACAGAGATAATTTGGACAGTTTTTTTTCTCATACTTGCTCACATCCTCCGAGTGTAAATAGTTTATTCTTTGGTACATCGATACATCTGTGATACGCGCAATGATGCGCCTGGCGATACTATAGTCTTCCTGCACCTTAATCATTTTGTGGAAGACTATACTACCAACATGGCCTTTAGTGCCAATCAATCTCGCCAATAATTTTATTTAAAAATATTTTTGGGTATTATTTACGGGTATATTTGATTAGCGTCAAGCGTGGTTGTCGGTTTTACCGATTTCGAAATTTTTTACAAGCACCTGCGAGAAGAGTTGTTGAAATGTTTTGCGGATTACTTTGTACCCCAATATTTCTTCGAGAGAAATCATAGTGGTTATGGGGAGTCCACAGGGATTGATTCCCTTGAATGCTAGGTCATCGTGATAAAGGTTTATTGCCATTCCATGATAGGTGATCCACCTCTTTACCGCTACCCCAATTGAAGCAAGTTTACGTTCTCCTACCCATACCCCAGTACCATGAGCGTCACCCTGAACGTTCCCATGGGAGATGATTTGATAGTGCTTTTGCAGAAGTTCCACTAGGGACTGCTCAAGGGTGCGTAGATAAGCGTGAAGATCTTTTTTATAGTGGAGTAAGTTTATTAGTGGATAAACCACCAATTGTCCTGGACCGTGATAGGTGGATCTGCCCCCACGAGAGACTTTTATGTTTTTTCCCGGCCATGCCTGTTCTGCCATCGATATATCAGCATCAGTACTATTTTTTCCTAAGGTAACAATGGAAGGGTGGTGACAAAAAATTATATAACCATTGTAATTGCTACTTATTTGGTAATCATTCATTTGGAGACCACTCATTTCGCTAATCATGCGTATCTTCCGATCTATGGCGGTGGAGTATTCAATCTCTCCCCAGTCGAGTATTTGTGTTTGTCTCTGTATCTGCGACTGTGACCGTTGCTTTAGTGCGTTAGAAAATAGAGTGTGTGCTCGATATGAACTTCTAACCAATTTACCTGCCACTACTTCTTTGAAACCAAATGTCATAGCAGTCTGTTCAATTTGAGAAAATTCTTCATTCGTAAGGTACTTAAAAACTTCAATATTTTTTGAGGTAGGTTTTAGATATTGCCCCATAGTTAAAAAATCTACTTGTGCAAGTCGCAAATCTGTAAATGTGGCCAAAAGATCTTCTTGATGTTCACCCAATCCTAACATCAGTGCCGATTTGGTATAAACATTTGGGTTTATTTCTTTGATTTTTCCCAATAACTGTAGCGAATGGTGATAAGTAGCACGTGGATCTCTTAGTTGAGGGGTTAGTCTCTCTACTGTCTCTAAGTTGTGCCCCCAGACATCGGGGGGCATATCTTTGGCGATTGTTTTCAGTAAATGAGTAGGGGTCTTTTGAAAATCGGGAGTCAGAATTTCAATCGTGGTTTGGGGAGTCAGTCGGCGAATTGCTTCAATGGTTTCGAGGTATATGCTTGCTCCATCATCATCGAGGTCGTCGCGAGTGACGCTAGTAATAACAGCATATTTGATTTCGAGTTCATGAATGGCCGTAGCGATGGCATGGGCCTCCCGACTGCTCGTGTCAGTATGGAACCCAGTTCCTGTCATACCCACGCCGATAGCACAAAATTTACAATGTCGAGTGCAAATCTCTCCCAGGAGCAAGAATGTGGCAGTCTTTTCGTTCCAACATTGATGACGGTTAGGACAATTCGCCTCTTGGCATACGCTCTTAATCCCGTTACTAGAGAGAACGGAGTTAATTTTTTGAAATTCGTTGTTGGTGTGTAGTTTTATTCTGGGGAGAGTCATTTCGTTTTTTCTCTGCTTATTTTCTCTGATTAGTTAAAAGTGGCCAAAATGTTATATATCTGTAATCTTATACCTTTTAAAGATGATTTTTTTCAAGAGGATTTGTACCCAAGTAAAGTGATAGTTTGAGTATACTTTGAGTATACTAAGTATATTGTCTAAGAGGTGGCGGTCATTTTTATAAAAATCCGTCACTGTAAATCACAGTAAGCCACAGTGGGCCACAAGCGGAGTTCGCTTTTATGAGAAGAAAAAAGAAGAGAGATTATAAACTGGATAGACTAAGTAAACAGGATGTTGTCGAGGCGATGGCCAGTAGTAGTAACAATAATGTTACCAATGCTTTCAAAGAATTTACCAAAGAGCTACTGGCGACTGGTGGTAATAGTGTTGGAACCACTGGTGCTACTGCAGGGGGGAACGTGGGCGGAGCCTCCACTTCTAGCGGTCCCACCACCGGCGTAGGTAATCGAGGTAATTCTCGTGGTTTCCGTGGACGTTTTTTTAAAAATAATCAGCGGCATCGTCCACGTAATTTTTCTTCGACAGGCGGTGGCAATAATGGCGATGCGGCCATGGTCAGCAGAGCGAGTTCTGGTGGTGGCGGCGGTGAACCTGCAGGAGCGGTAGTGGCAATCAACCAAGGCAAATACTCTGCGCAAAATAAAGAAAAGCTTTTTGAGGAATTTTGTATACGTTTGGATCAGATGTACGACAAGTATTTAGTAATGAGAAAACGTTGTTTTGAAGTATATCATCGCGTAAAAGAATCGCAGCGGATTAAGGCAGAACATGAGGTACATAATTGTCTACGAAATATTAGAAAAATGGAGAATTTTTTGTTGAAACACTATAAAGGTTTTTTGGATAAAAGGGCAATGCCCTACCGTCTAGACAATCTCTTTTCTTCGCTCAAACGTGAAGAGAAAGATCGAGATCAACAGCGTGCACTGCCGGTAACGGCGCCGACGGTAACGGCGCAGCCACCCTCCCCTGGTCCATTGCATTTAACCACCGAACAGTTGGCCCGTACTAGTTTTAAGCAAGATAGTGAGGAGAGTATAGGGACAATGATGGATTACCAAATGCATCGGGCAGCAAAGAAGTCCAAATAGGACAAAAAAAATGAGAGAGAAAAGTAGCGGGATTTTGCGGTCGTCGTTGACTATGAGCGCGGCCACGTTCGCTAGCAGAATTTTGGGGTTAGTGCGTGAGCAGGTGATGGCCATGATCTTTGGTGCATCCTATCTAACGGATGCATTTTTGGTAGCTTATCGTATTCCTAATTTGTTGCGCGACCTTTTGGCAGAAGGAGCATTTTCTGCGGCGTTTGTTCCGATTTTTACCGAGGTACGAAAGCGTCAAGGAGAAGCGGCTGCCAAGGAGTTGCTGTGGTCAATCGCTATTTTGTTATTTTTAATTACTGGTCTAGTGGGTTTATTAATATACATTTTTTCTCCTGCACTGATTACCTTTTTTGCTCCCTCTTTTTCCAGCAATGCGTATAAATTCAACATCGCGGTGATCCTCACCCGTATAATGTCTGGATTTTTACTTTGTGTTTCCTTGGCAGCGCTTTTCATGGGGGTGCTTAACTCGCTAAAAGTCTTCTTTGTTCCTGCGTTGGCCCCTGCTGGTTTTAACGTTGTTATGGTTATATCTTGTTTGCTTTTACCTAATGTACTGGAGCGGTACGGTTTGGCGGCGATATATGCGCTGGGGATTGGGGTGCTTCTAGGGGGAATTTGCCAGGTGGGAATACAAATTCCTCTGCTATTGAAGTACCAACATGGCCCTTTTTGGCCGCGACAATTGTTGTCGCCAGTGGCATTGCGAGTAATCAGACGTCTGGGGCCAGGTTTAATCGGTTTTGCTGCTGGGCAGATTAATTTATTGGTTACTACTATTTTGGCATCTGGAATTGTGGGAGCGGTTTCTTGGCTAAATTACGCTTTTCGTCTTTTTCAATTTCCCGTTGGAATAGTTGGGGTTTCAGTGGCCAACTCTCACCTGGTGCATTTTAGTGATGCGGTGAAAGGTGGGGAAATGCAACGTGCCAAAGAGTTGCTTTCGATAAGTTATCATTTGATTTTGTCGATGTTGTTACCTGCAACCACCTTACTATTTTTCCTTGCTGAGGAGATTACAAATATTGTTTTTCAGAGAGGGAAGTATACTGCTTTTGATACGCTGATGACTGCAGATGTGTTGCGGCTTTATGCTTTAGGCCTTCCTTTCTATGGAATTTATAAGTTGATGGTTCCCACTTTTTATGCGTTGGACAAACAAAAGATTCCAATTATTATTACGGTTACGACCATTGCAGTCAACATACTCTTCTGTCTCTACTTTATTGACCGTGTAGGGTTTCGTGTATTGGCCATTGGTACTACATTAACAATGCTGCTAAACTCCCTGTTATTGCTCTCTTTGGTTCAAGAGGCCTTAAATTTGGAGTTGAATTTTTTCTATAAGTTACGAATATTAAAGTTTGTTGTGGCAGCTGGTATCTCTGCAATTTTTGTCCGATTGCTTTCTCTGAAATTCTTTTTCTTTAATGAAGTGCTGTTGATTAAGGTTGGTAAGTTGTTAGTGTTGCTGTTGCTGGGGGGCGTTTTTTATTTGATATTACTTTTACTATTTAGAGAAGAAGAGTTATGCCAAAAAACTAACAGAGGATGGAAAAAGTTGAGGACAAAGTTTGGTCTTTGCTGAATGACAATTTTCATAGATAAAATAGTTATGACTTAAGCTTGTGAGATAATCTCAAAATGAGTTAGAATGGCGGTAGTGTGAATGAGCGATAGAAATATTTGACTAATTTTTTTGGAAATTTTTTGAGAAATATTTGAGGAATAGTTGATGAAAACCGATTTTGAAACCCTTAGGTCATTAGCGAGGTACACGCTAGATCACCTGGTGGATAGACGCTACGTGATCTTTGCGCCCGAGAATCGAGAAAATTTAGTGGAGGAACTGGCCACTGAGTATGGAGTAAGTTTTTCTACTGAGGAAGATATCAAGGAGCAGGCGATAGAAGAGGTAGAAGATAAGTTAGGTGAGGGAAACGTTCCTGACAATATCGCTGAAACCGAGATGTATAACCACGCGCGCAAAGAGATAATTAAGTCCTTCCAGGGTGAGACCATATCTGGGTTGTACCTCGTGGAATCACTACACCAAGTGGCCGGACGGGTAAGTAGCTTTTTGCTGAAATCTGCATTTATTGAGGATGTTTTTGCCAGTGATGAAGAATTATCATCCTTACTGGTACAAAAAATTAGAACATTTACACAGAAGTAAGAAGAGCAAGAATAGTAAGACTAGCAAGAACAGTAAGAAAATTTAGAAAAGCAAGAAAGCAAGAAAGTGTAAGGATGACCAATAATCAGCTCGGTGCCCAGCTTATTCTCTTAGCGGCGGGGGCTTCCTCACGAATGCTAATTGCAGGGAAAGTGCTGCCAAAAGGACTTCTTTCTTACAATGGAAAAGCGCTGATCATTCATCAAATAGAAAATTTTCTCAGTTGTGGTGGTGCTGGGGTCGTGGTCGTTTTAGGTGCCGGAAGCAATAGTCATTGTCAAGAATATCTCCAAATACTACGCCCTTTTAACGAAGACTCGCGAGTTACCTGCCTACTGAATGAAAAGACTGAGTTGGGGCAGTTTTTCTCTCTACAGATTGCTCTCCGTGATTTGGTAATCTCCAAAGATTCTGGCAAAAAGAGTTGGGAAAAAGTATTTATTCAACCAGTGGATGTTTTATTGCCGGGGAGAGATGTCTTTGATCAGCTGCTGGTCGCTCAAGCACGGGCCACCGCTTCGGTGGCCGTCGTTATTCCCACTTACCAACAAAAAGGTGGGCACCCACTACTGATTAACTCGTCAAATTTTATTCGAGAACTCTTGGCCGTAGTTGGCCCTGCAAGGCTTGATATGCAAATAAAAAGGTGGGAAAAACAGGAAGGACCAGGTTCTGTCCTCAGGGTGGCAGTAGATGATCCACGGGTAGTATCCAATGTCAATACTCCTGATGAGTGGAGTAGGTGGTGCGGTTTAGTTCCGAGTGATAAATGTATTTGTTATCCTCTCCAATAAAGCATTCATCAGCATCGCCTTCAGTATGTTTTCTGCCTCTTCTGTCGCATTTACCCCAAATTTTTCTTTTAGCATTTCAACTGTCTCCACATATTCATTTGAAGTAGATCCAATTTTACTATCCCTTTTATTATCCTTCAATACCGTCGTTGCCAATACTATCAACGCCTCTCTAGTGTGCTCTGGCGCCGTTGCAACAATATCTACACCAGTAATTTTTTTTAATTGCCACAAGTGTTGATCTATTTCTTTTTCTATTTTTTCTGCGAATGAACTTTGGTCGTTGCTGATAGCAGATTCTGACGATCCGTATACGGATGAGCAAATGGAAAAGGTATTAAAGATAGTAAAGACAAACGTCAAAGTAAAAGCAACTAGATTAGTTGAATTAGATAGTTTTAAAGAAAAATTTTTTGATAATTGCATAAGATCTCCTTAATCACAAAAATTACAAAATGCTGGACAAGTTTACCTGTACGACACGTCTTCCCCCTTACTGCCGCCTGATGCTAATCCAAATCAATAGCAACAATAACAAAAAAAATAGTATTATTTTCCCATTTATTATTTGCTTTTAATATTAAATGGATACAAAAGGTTACCTGTTTACAAAAAAGTTCTTCCTTAGGTCTATGCCCACGAGCGCTACCGACTACTACCTCTATTATTAAATTGTTAAGTGGCCATTCGGACACACCTTATATTTGTGCGAATAATCGCATTGACAATGCTGCTAAATATTTGAATACTGACTAAAAAACAAACCAACGTGAAGGAGGTGCCGAGTGGCAGCGTGTGTTCAAACTTTGTCATGCGAAGAAATAGTCGTTCTTGATTTCGAGACTACTGGTCTATCTCCACAGTTTGATAGAGTGATAGAGGTTGCGGCCATCGTTGTGAAAGGTAAAAATGTAGTAGATTCTTATGTGCAGTTGATGGACCCAAAACGATATATACCTCCCTTTATCACTGATCTGACTGGGATTACAAATGCCATGATAAAAGGGAAGCCAGAACCGGAAAAGGTAATGCCCCAATTGAAAAAATTCGTGGGCGATCGTTTAATAGTGGCCCACAATGCTTCTTTTGATAAGCGGTTCCTATTGGCCGAGATGGAACGGGTTAACATCAAGATAGAAAATCCATTTTTTTGCACAATGCTCCTTTCTCGTAAGTTAATCCCAGATGCCAGCGATCACAAATTAACAACTTTGGCCAGACATTTGAAGATCAAATCAGAACAGGCCCATAGAGCACTCAGTGATGTTGTTGTGACAGCAAAACTGTGGAATCATTTATACGCGAAAGTTGCTGATCGAACCGGTATCAAAAAACCTAACGTCAATATTATTATGGCAGTGAGTAAAAAACCCAAGAGTGCGCTTGAAAAATATTTCGAAAAAATCAACAGCACAAAACTAATGCAGTAAAATCCATGTTAGTTATGGACCTATTTTTCTTTCCGAATTTTTGCCACTTCTTCGGTGCTTACTCCGAGGGATGAGGCAATAGTTTGATCGTCGAGAATATGTAGAAGACCTCTGATTGCCATCTGTAAGGCTTTTTTCTTCCCCTCTTCTTGCCCTTCCGCTAGACCTTCTGCCAGACCCTCTGCTTTTCCCTCTGCTTTTCCCTCTGCTTTTCCCTCTGCTCTGCC